>JACQKJ010000040.1 GCA_016204595.1 Candidatus Komeilibacteria bacterium
ATTTTTAACTACGTATGTCCAACGAACAGCTACTTGATCAAAGGCTCACATTACTTCTCCTCGCTGGCCATCAAGACCTCTTCGAGCGTCGTCATGCCCATCAGCGCCTTGATGATGCCGTCTTGTTTCATGGTGATGAAATCCTGGTTCTTCAGTTCTTCGTCGACATCCTTGCGCCGGAAACCGGTCGTAATGAGTTCCTTCATCGTGCTGTTGATGTCGATCGCTTCAACGATCGTGGAACGCCCCAAATAGCCTGAGTGGCCGCATCGGGGGCAGCCTTTCCCCCTGAAGAACGTAAGTGGCGTGTCCAGAGTAACGCTTCCGTAAAACGCCTTCTGCGGAATAGCCAAAAAATCATCCTTCACGCGGGCAAGTACTTCCGGGGTCACCTCGAACTGTTCCTTGCAATGCGTGCATATTTTCCTGACCAGGCGTTGCGCGACGACCAGATTCAGCGTGTTCGAAAGAAGAAAAGGCTCGACTTTCATATCATACAGACGCGGGATCGCTCCGACTGCCCCGTTGGTGTGGAGCGTGGAGAGCAGGAAGTGTCCGGTCAGACTCGCCTGGATGGCAAGCGAAGCGGTCTCGTTATCCCTAATCTCGCCGACCATGATGATATTGGGATCCTGCCGCAACAGCGACCTGAGGCCGTTCGCGAAGGTAAAGCCGACTTCGGGGCGGATGGCCGACTGATTGACGCCGAGAATGAAATACTCCACCGGATCCTCCAGCGTCGTTATATTGACCATTTCAACATTCAGAATAGAAAGCACCGAGAACAACGTCGTTGATTTGCCGGATCCCGTGGGGCCGGTGACCAGGAACATACCATTCGGTTTATGGATATTCCGATGCATCTTCTTAAGCTGCAGCCCCGAAAAACCGAGATCTTCCAGAGTCGGCGCTTTTTCGGGAGTCGACAGGATACGCATCACTACTTTTTCATAATTCAAAAGCGGAATGGTCGAAATGCGGAAATCGACTTCTTTGTTGAAAATAGTAAGCCGAATGCGCCCGTCCTGCGGAATACGCGTCTCGTCGATCTTCAAATTCGCCATGACCTTGATGCGTGAGACGAGGGCCGCGTGCACATAAATGGGCAGGACTATCGTCGTATGCAAAATGCCGTCAATGCGGTACCGGATCCGGCTTTGCTTCCCGACCGGTTCGATGTGGATGTCAGACGCCCGTCCTTCGATCGCGTGGCGCAGGACGACAGAAATGATCTTGGTCACCGGCGCGCTCTTGATCATCTCGTCGAGGGACTCTTTGCCCTGCAGATCGACGCCAAGATCGCCGCCTTTGGGAGCGAAAATGCTCTGCGCGGTATCGAGCGCCTCACCTACCTCCTCATGGATGGTTTCATACTGCTTGACCGCCGCCCGATAACTATCTACGGATATCGTGTAGTAGCGCACCTGCAGGCGGTTCTTGAGAGCCATGAAATCAACAGCCTCGATCGCTTTGAAATTGCTCGGATCGAGCATACCAACCTTGATAGCAGTACCCTCCCGATCGAAAACGACGATCTGATAATTCTCCGCCAGATCGCGAGGCAGTAAATTCAGGAGGTTCGGTGAAACCAGTTTGCCGATAAGGCTGATATACTCAACATTAAAAAGTTCCGCCTTGATGCGGGCAGCGTCTTCTTCACCCAGAACGATCTGACTCCGTATATACTCCTCCGCATCAGAGACGGTCGCAAAATCGCGAAGCAGCGCTTCATCATGCTGCTTATCTGACAGCAACTGTTTTTGGCGAAGCAGATCAATATATTGTCTGACGATTGCGCGAAGCATACAACGGGGGATTTATTTGACAGGTAAAAAGGGATTCGTGCGGCCGTATGCGCCGATATCGAGATTTTGGGCAGGACTTACTGTCAGCGTTTTGAACTGCGGATCTTGGGTCAGCTGCTCCAGCTCTCCTCCCGTATCGACCGTGCCCACCGCCCGGTGGATCTTTATCTTTAACCCCTCGACCTCGCTTCGCGTTTGCACGTCATCAGTGGACACGACGGTGGGAGTAAACGTGAGCGGGCGCGAACTGAAACTGCGATAGAGCACAAAGCCTGACGCAAGCACAAAGAACCCGAATATCGTGAGAAGGATAAGGTTACGTCGTTGCATGGTTATGACTGATAATACGTGGCAAGTTCAATATCATAATGAGGGGCGGGCGTTTCTCCTTCTTCATTGGGTATGTACGCGCCGCCGTCAAATGAAAGCGATTGGACATCAAACAACGGAATTGAACGCTCGAGGTTTTCCAAATAACTCTTGAAAGAATCATACGTGCCTCCCTCTACAGAAATATGCAGGGTCATCTTCTTCACGGTTGCAGCGGTCTTTGGCTTGGCACCGGTCGTACCCGCGTGCAGCCGAGATGCACTCTCATCATCAAATGAAATAGTCATATTGGTGACCGAAAGTCCTGAACGAACGGTGATTTGATCCACGATCGTATACAGGTCGCCGTATGCTGAAGCGTCCGGCAGCAAGCCATCCAGCCGCCCGAGGTCGGCTTTCCTACGCTCAATCATCCCACCGTATTCCTTGACAACTAAATCAAGATCGGTTTTGATCTCTTTTAACGCGCTCAAGGTCTGCTCTTTTGCTGTTAGGCTGTCCCTGGCAACATCCTGAACCTCGGTGACCTGCGTATCGATGACCGTCGTGTACGCAATGAGAACGGAAGTTGTAATAACGAGCAGCAAGATCCAGCGGAAATAACGATTCACTATCTGCAGCGCCAACGACGGCTGCTGGGATTCCTGCTGCGAAGGTTGTTCCTTTTTTTTACTCTGCTTGTCCATCGCGATAGTAGAATAGATCAGGATTCAGGCTGAGCTCAATGACGAAATCGACCTGTGTTTCGCCCTCAGCGTTTGACGCCTGGTGGGCGCCGGTTATGGAAACGGTGCTGACGAATTCGGCGGCGGCAGGCGATGAAAGGAGTCGCAACGCTTTCGAAACGGTTTCAAAGTTGGTTCCATGGGCGCTCAAGCTCAGCTTCCCTGTGGGGGTTGCGGAGATACCGTCGTAATGCACCTCGGGCAAGGTGTATTTCTCAAGCATTGCAAAAAAATTCGTCCAGTAGATATGGGTGCCCAGCAATTGCTTCACCAGCTCGATGCGCGAACTGACGGACGTCATTACCGGCTCCTGCTGCTTATAAAACAGGATATCGTTCTTGAATTTTTGGATCTCCAGATCTATCTGGGCGCTGCGGCTTTTGATGCGGGATTCTTCCATATTTAAAAGCGCATAGCTGATAGCCGCAAGAGCTGCGACGCCTGCGACAGCCATCACAAGGGACCGGATGATGGAGCGCCATCTGCGTATGGTATACTCACCCGGTATCAGATTGACGTCTTTGAATTGCATCGACAGTTCCTCCAGATTCAATTTGCCCGGCACATGGAAGCCGGTGCGCGGCTTTTCTGTTTTTGCAGATCCCCCCTGTCTACCGCGTTCTGGTTCCGGGGTTATGGGTGTGATAGGACTCGCTCCGGCAAACGACTGACGGCTTGGCTCAGGTACAGGCCGCGCCGCATCCAGGGGAACAACAGGGCGCAGTTCCGGAACCGGGGCCGACGGCGGCACACTTGGGGTCGGTTGCGAAGCAGCGGGCAATGGGCTGAGTTCCGGCGTTATGCGTGCGGGACTCGCGCTTGGATGCGATGCCGCCGCCGGACGAATGAACGCCGGCATGGGTGCTTTTGGACGCTTGGGTCCTGTTCGGAACCACGCGAATATATTGAGCCACCGAAACAGAGAGAAGGGCTTCCTTGGTTTCTTGCGCCGAGGCTCAGGTACGGAAATGATCGGACGCATGGGCGCTGACGCGCCAATACCCGGGGCAACCGGTGCCGGAGGTGAAAAAGGAGCTGCGTTCGTCACCGGCGCTTTTGATGCGGGGGTTGTTGCGATGGACGGCATCCGCGGGGGCTCCATCTGCTGAGGTTGTTGAGGTCGTGTCGCTCGATGCGGACCAGGAGCGGTCATAAGTTCGATCAGATAGAAAATATCAAGCCAGCGAGGCCAGCGAAAACCGCGCCGCAGTTTTGGTGCTTTCATTGTTGAGGCGGCCGCGGGCTTCTGAGGCATGGTTGCCATCATGCCGCCGGTGCGAAGGCCCATATCATCAGGCCTCGCAGCAGACGGTACAACGGGCGGCGGCGCGGGACCAACGACGGGAGTTCGCTCGATTTTTTTGTGCTCTTCCTGCAGAGAGTAATGACGGCTGGGAAAATCCGGCGTTTGCACCGGTGGAGTTTCTGTCCGAATGACCGCGGGTGCACGTGTTCTTTTTCCCCTGACTCCGAACCAGGAAAACAATCCGGAAAAACTAAATCCGGTTTTGAATCCTTTCAATGATTTCGGAGAAACAGAGCCGATCCTTTCATCGTAAATGGGAACAATGGGTGATGCTTTGGAGGTGCGCTCAAGCGGCTGCTGCAAATCCTCGGGGCGGCCTTGCGTCGGTATGCTGACGCGAGCCGTCTCGGCAGCTTGCGATGCGACACGCGCATGTGCGACATCTCTTCCCCCCGATTCCCAGTGTTCCCCTCCAAAAAACGGAAGCCACGTGAAAAAACGCCGCCGTTTCCGCTCTCTCTTGGGTGCACGCAGTTGATACGGCGATTCGTTGGAACGTGAAGAGATCCGATCTTTCTCTTCTGCGGATCGCATCTCATCAGGAAGCAAATTGATGCTCCCGCTCTCAAGTTCGTCGTCGTGCGTTCTGCGCGGCATGGATCGTACGCGAAACGAATGGTTAACTGATATTACGCATCGCCAGTCCGATGGAAACGGCCATTTGCGGCCCGATGTTCTCAAGTACCGGCTTCAGATCAAGCGGATAGACGACCCTGTCCCACGGATTGCCGACATAGACCGGAATGCGCAAGAGTTGCGTGAGATAGGTGGTCAGGTTCGGAAGGAACGCAGAGCCGCCTGAAAGCAAAATGCGGTCCACCTGCAGGCTTCCCTGGTTTTGATAGAGCTCGAATACGTATTGTATCTCGTTGATGATGGGCTGTAGACTGTCCTTGATGGCATCAGGAATGCCCCCGCGCTGCTCCTGCATGCGGATCCCGAAATCCAGTTTGAATTGCTCAGCCCGTTCAAAACTCACGTTCAGGCTGTTGCTGATGGACTTGGTAATGTTGTAGCCGCCGATATCAAGGCCGCGGTTCAAAACCGGTATGCCTTTTTCGATGAGACAGATATTGGTGGCCGATGAGCCGATATCGACGACCATGACGTTTTCCATATCGACACCGACCAGAGAACGCGAAAGCGCCAGCGCTTCCGTTTCCAGGCTCAACAAACTGAGATTAGCGAGCTTGAAAATCTCGATATACCGGCTCACCAGATTTTTCGGAGCAGCGGTCAGTAATATGCGGACGTTCTTTGATTTCTGATCTGTTGCGGCGTCGGGCGGAAGCGGTTGTGCCTGTCCCCCGGGAGGCGGCGCGGTCTTAGCTTCTGTAGCACCGGGCGACGGAGCTCCCGGTTTTTCCTCTTTCTTTTTGCCGAACAGGGAGCCGACGTTCATCATGAAAATTTTTTCCGCGAGCGTGGTGTCGCCCCCGTCCAGGATCTGGTGCGAGAGGATCATTTCTTCGATCGGCAGGGGGATGAATTTCTTGGCCTCCCATTTGACCGCGGTATTCAGGTCCCGCCGCGACATGCGCGGCAGGCTGATGATCGAATTGAAAACGGCGAATGTCGGCAATGCCGCAACTGCCTGCCGCGTCGTCACATGCGCCCGCGCCAGCACCTTGCTCATCAGATCGGCCACGGTCGTCTGCAATCCTTTTGACTGATCCCGTATCAGATCGAACTTTGCCTCGGCGTATCCGTACGTTACCAGCTTCGGCTGTCCCCGATAATTCTCAAGCTGGGTAATTTTGATGCCAGACGTGCCCAAATCAACGCCTAGGTAGCTTTTTCTCGCCATGTTGTATGTATTTTTATGCTTGCAACCGCGTTGGTGACGCGGTTACCAATTATTCGATAGTCTAGCCCAAATCTTTTCACGGGGGCTGTTATATTTCTGTATGATTATACCACAAAAATGCCCCCGCGTGGAAGTGACACACGGCTTCCGGTGGTTACGGAATCGCCGCCAAGATCATTAAGCTCTATAGAAATCCTTGGCAGTCTACTGAAATCCTCCCGAGAAGCGGGGCAGCGATTTTGCCAGATCTGAAAGACCTGCCGGAGTGTTTGCCTGTAAGCGACCATCCGAAATGAATAGTTCCGAAGGCCCGGTCTCGGCTGGGTATGTTCTCTCCATACTGAATTGCCGCGCCAATACCGCGCCGTACGAAGTGAGCTGCGCATCGCTGGTTCCTGTGCTAAATCGCCCGCACCCATTGCTCGAAAGACTCGAAAGCGCCGGGCACTTTGCAGGATTGCCGTCACCCAACACGATGAATGTTCCCGCCAGGTACTCCACTGACGGATCGATCGTCACGTCTCCTCGCACAATCCAGACCAGTGAAGCGATCTCGCTCAATTTCGAAAGACCAGAGTTACAACTGCTGCCATAGGTGACATCGCCGTTGATCGTGAGATCGCCGTCAATAACTATGATACCGGCGCCGTTCGTACCTGCCTGACAATTGATGGTCTGCGCGTTGATGTTGATCAAGCTGCCCGGATTTTTCCAGAAAAATACCCGCTTAGCTAATGCGTCGGAATCAGGCAATCCAGCGTCTGATGGAGAGCGATACGTAAGAACTCCGCCATATTTATTCGTTCCGTTCTGATTTGTCGGAGAAACCTCCTTCCCCGTCACGACATCGGTCACGATGCCTTTGTAATCCAGTTTTCCCAGGGCGCTCTGATACACCTGTGACTGACCCGAGCCCTCCTTCAGATACGGAGACGCGATCCCCCGTTGGCCGAATTTGTACAAATTCTGCGAGAACCAGTTGGTAATATCTCCGGACGCTTCGATAATATAGGCGGAATTATATTTATTGACCGGCGGTCCGACCGGACTGTAGATATTGCCGCCGGAGAAAATATTTCCCTGGCCTTCGACGTAGGTGATATCACCGACGCGCTTGGGGCTGAATGCGACCCAGCCCAGACCTTTGAGGGATTGTGGGGAACAGGTAAGGGTCCCGCATTTAATATACCTGAGGGATTGGTCGGCTTCTTTTCTATAGGCAATGACCGGAAATCCGTCATCCCCGATCGCGACACCCAGCCCCAAGTTAATTTGATCCGTACTCACATCGGTTTTGGAATAGCTTTGACAGTGCTCATCATTGCAATGGACGACTTTCAAATTGCCACTTTGGTAGCCGAAGCTGATGATCGGATATCCGTTTTTGTCCACAGTCATTGCTGAGCGCAGCACAAGGCCAACGCCAATGGTATGATCTATCTCCTTTTGACTGAAGGCCTGACACGTCAGATCCGAACAGGTGATCAGATACTCATAGTTCGTCGTCTCATAGCTTATCGTCGGTTTTTTCTGCGAATCCAGCACCAATGTGGGAAAATAAGCTATACCACTAGTAGTAAGTTGTTTTGGAGTGCCCGGAGCCACGGCAGAGCAATCCGTACCCGTGCATTTCACAACCCGTAACTCATAATAGCTAACGTCTATGGGCGCCGAATACACGACGATAGGTACATTAGCATCAAGAGC
>JACQKJ010000041.1 GCA_016204595.1 Candidatus Komeilibacteria bacterium
GACGAGCTGGATGCGGTCGGAAGGCAGCGCGGTGCAGGCTTAGGCGGCTCTCACGATGAGCGCGAGCAAACGCTGAATCAAATTCTCGTTGAAATGGACGGCTTCGACAACCAAACCAATGTCATTGTAGTCGCAGCCACCAACCGACCGGACATTCTTGATCCGGCGCTCCTCAGGCCAGGCCGTTTCGACCGGCAAGTCACTATCGATCTTCCGGACATTAAAGAACGCGAGGAAATTCTTAAGATACATGCGGTCGGCAAACCGTTCGCTGAAAACATAAATCTCAAAGCGGTCGCCCAGCGCACACCCGGATTCTCCGGTGCCGATCTTGCGAATGTGCTCAATGAAGCCGCTATCATGTCCGGCCGGGACGACAAAAAAACGATAGACCAGGCATACACGCTCTCGGCGATCGAAAAAGTGATGCTGGGACCCGAGCGCAAGAGCCTTATCATGTCGGACAAGGAAAAAAAGATCACCGCCTACCACGAGGCTGGCCATGCGCTCGTGGCGCACGTGCTTCCGAACGCGGATCCCGTACATAAGATCTCCATCATTTCGCGCGGACGGGCAGGCGGGTACACGCTGAAGCTACCCATGGAAGACAAGCGCTATCACAGCAGAGCCGAGTTCATCGACGATCTCGCGGTGCTGCTCGCAGGTCATGTGGCCGAAAAAAATATATTCAATGAGATCACCACCGGCGCCTCGAACGATCTCAAAAAAGCGACGACGCTGGCCCGGCAACTCATCACGCAGTACGGCATGAGCGATGAAATGGGTCCGCGCACCTACGGTGAAAAAGAAGAGCTGGTATTCCTGGGGCGGGAGATCCACGAACGCCGCGATTACAGCGAAAAGACCGCCGAAGCGATCGATGAGGCGATCATGCGTCTCATCAAAAACGCATTTAAAACTGCTGAGGAAATAATTACGAAGCAACGGGACAAGCTGGAAAAAATCGCGCAGACCCTGCTCTCTCAGGAAACGCTCGAAAAAGAAGAGTTTGAAGCCCTGCTTGGAGTGGCGAGCGCTTAGACAAACTACCGTCAAATATAGTATACTAAACACCGGAGCAGTCCGGTGTTTAGTCATTAAAAACAAAAAAAATATGAAACCATTTTACCGGCCCGCGATAGCGGAAGCGTTGCACATCAGCCGAACGCACCTCTTTCTCTGGCCGCTGGCGCTCGGAGCCTCTCTCGTCGGCATTTTCGGCACCTTCCAGATATTCTTTGATACGGCACAGGGCGGGCAATCATTTTCGCTCGCAACCTGGTACACGGACGGGGATTTCATCAGCGGGATCTTTCTGGGCTGGAGCCAATCATTCAGTCAGATTCCCTGGGGCAGCCTGCGCTTCGCCGATGTGCCGCTTGTCATTTTCTTCTTTCTGCTGCTGTTCATAGTCCTGGCCATCGCCATCATCATCACGAGTTCGGAGGGGGGCCTTATGTACGCGCTGGCGCAGCTGCAGGAGAAAAAAAAGACGACCTATCTCGTAAGTTTCCGTCAGGGTTTGGATAAATTCTGGCAACTGTTCACCATCAACCTCTTCTACCGCCTGCTGTATCTTTCGATCGTCGCCCTGATCATCATGCCCTTGCTGTACCAATTGGCCTACAGCAAAGGCGGTTCGCAGCTGCCCTTTGCTGCTCTGGTGTACTTTATTCTGATCCCGCTCATAGTCATCATTGACCTCATAACGCGATACAGCCTGCTCTACATCATGCTCTATAAACAGACGATGCGACAAGCTTTCAGCAACGCATGGCTCCTCTTCCGTACCAACTGGATCATCAGCATCGAAACGTCGCTGGTCATTCTGGCGATTCTGTTCGTATCATTCGCGATCCTGGCGATCATCTTCCTCCCGATACTCATGCTCTTCGTCGCCCTCTTCGCCACGTTCATTGCCGCCGGTGTTGCGCTCGAACTCTTTCTCCTGACTGCGATCGTGCTGTTGGTTGTGATCGTCGCCGTGTTCATCAGTTTCTTCACGGCATTCCAAATGTCGGTGTGGGTGAGCGTTTTCCGGCGTTTGACGACCGGCGAGCATCAGAGCAAGATCCATCGCCTCACCAGCCACCTGCCGTGGCTCCATCGGCGACTTACCTGAGCAGTCGAAAGCCGCATTTCTTTCTTCGCACCCTTGGGCGCTGAAGCTATGGTTATATCACAAGTACGAGGCAGCAAAAAAAGCACTGACGACGGGCAACACATTCATTTTCGCAAGGAAAAAGACATTGAATTAGCGTCTGCTCTTGACGAAATTCGGATGAAGGAGCGCGAGGCTCTTGTCCAACAGGAAGCAAAACAGCGCGACAAGCTCTACATTAATCTCAGGGGATTCCCGATGTCCCAGGATGCCCTGCTGATCCTTGACCGCCAGTTCTGCGAACAGCACCGGGTGGTGTGTTTTTTTTATCAAAGCGAGCAGCTGCACCTCGGAACCACGCATCCGGACGATCCCGAACTCATGCAAAAAGCCAAGGAGCTTGAGGAAATACATCGCGCCCAGGTCGAAGTGTATCTCATTTCCGAGGAAAGCCTGAAACTCGCCTTTAAAAAATACGACGCGATACCGAAAGCGCTCGGCGCGCATGACGAAGGTCTTGCATTGACCGAGGAAACATTGCGGCGTCAGCAGGAAAAAATAACCACTGTCAAAGAACTCAACGAAACCCTGGCCCGGGCGCAAACGACCGAAGTGCTTGCGCTCATCGTCGGCGCTGCGCTCAAATCGCTGTCATCGGATATCCATATCGAAACAGAAGCAGATGACATAAAACTGCGCATGCGCATTGACGGCGTACTCCATGATATCGGCATCCTCCCCACAGACGCGTGGCCCAAAGTCGTGTCGCGCGTAAAGCTCCTGGCTGGATTAAAATTAAATATAACCAACAAGCCGCAGGACGGGCGTTTCACTATCTACCTGAGCGGGGACAAGACAGAGGTTCGCGTCTCGACGGTACCGACGTCCTACGGCGAGAGCATCGTTATGCGTCTGCTCCGTTTTTCGATGGAAGCCCTTGCATTCGACAAACTGGGCCTCACCGGTTATACCGCGACGGCCTTACGGAAGGAGATCGAAAAACCGAACGGCATGATCATCTCCACCGGCCCGACCGGCTCCGGTAAGACCACGACGCTCTATGGCATCCTTCACGTCCTCAATAATCCAGGCTCCAATATACTGACGCTCGAGGACCCGATCGAGTATAAACTCAAAGGTATCAATCAGACACAGGTCAATCCTGCCGTCGGCCTTGATTTTGCCAAAGGCCTCAGGTCGCTCCTGCGTCAGGACCCGGACATCATCATGGTCGGTGAGATCCGAGACTTGGAGACCGCAGATACGGCGATCAACGCCGCGCTCACCGGACACCTGGTTCTGTCAACGCTCCATACCAACAGCGCGGCAGGCGCCTTACCAAGATTTCTTGCCATGGGTTCAAAGAATTTCCTCTTGGCCCCTGCCATCAACTGTCTTATCGGGCAGCGCCTCGTCCGCAGGCTCTGCGAACACTGCAAAAAACCAATGACGCTCGATGCTGCCCTGCGAGCGCGGGTGAATGAAACTTTGTCGACGCTGAAAGGGCGTTCGGACCTGGAACTTCCCTTCGACCTTGCAAAGCCGGAATCCTACCAATTCTACATGGCGACCGGCTGCAACGAGTGCAATGACTTCGGGTACCGGGGGCGCATCGGCATTTTTGAGATCATGACCATGAATAAAGATCTTGAAAAAATTATTCTCGCCGGCAACGTTTCAGAATATGAAGTGCAGGAAACCGCGCAAAAACACGGCATGGTGACCATGCTGCAGGACGGACTTCTTAAAGCCATGCAGGGCATCACTTCGGTCGAGGAAGTGTTCCGGCAGGCGGAGTGATTACCGGCCTAGTTTCGCCCGCGCATCAGCGAGTTTTTTCTTTTCCGCGTCGACGACTGATTTCGGGGCTTTTTTTGTGAACTCCTTGTTCGCGAGTTTTGATTCAATACTTTTAATATAAACCTCCAGTTCCTTACGCTTACTGTCAGTCAGGGTGCTCACTGCTTCGACTACCGGCATGACATCGTCCGTAATTGTCATGGTACTGTTCGTCAAGCTCTCCACTACAGCCTTATACTGCACGAAAGGCAATCCAGTCTTAACGTCTATTTTTTGATGTTGCGGAATTTTCATTTCCGAACGCATCTGTCTGATCGCGGTCGTTTTTTTCTTTATTTCCTCGAAAGTATCGTGACCTTTTACATCGCCAACTTTGCCAGCTACCGGCCATTGTTCAGAAATGAGCAGTTCGCCAGATGAAAGAGAACCCCATATCGCCTCCGACGCGAACGGAATAAAAGGGTGCAGTGCTTTCAGAAGCTGTGGTAGGATATACTGCAATATCGCATCCTTGGCCTTCTTTTCTTGTATGATCTGTCGGGACTCTATCTTGGCAACTTCGATATACCAATCGGCAAGATCCTCCCAGGTAAACGTATAGAGCATCGTCGCCGCCTGCGAAAATTCAGCGCGTTCCAGCTTATTAGTCACATACGCAAGCGTCTTACTCCATTGCTGCAAAACCCATCCATCCGCAATAGTTGAGGGTTTTGGTGCCTTCAAGACGATTTTGAAATCAGGAATTTGCATCAAGACGTAGCGCGAAATGTTCCAAAGCTTATTCACGAAATGCTGGTAATGCTGAACCCTCTCTTCATTGAACGAGCTGTCATTGCCGGGCGTGTTGCCAGCAAGCAGCGCCAAGCGGAGCGCGTCAGTACCGTACTTTTTTGTCAGAACAAGTGGATCGATGGTGTTACGCAACGATTTCGAGAATTTCTTTCCTTCGGAATCGCGAAGAATTCCGTGAATATACACCTGCTTGAACGGTATCTCTTTCAGCGCGTACTCGCTCATCAATATCATCCGCGCCATCCAGAAGAACAAAATCTCATACCCCATGGTCATCCACGCAGTCGGGTAAAATGTTTTGAGATCATCGGTCTTTTCGGGCCAGCCAAGCGTCGAAAAAGTCCATAAGCCAGATGAGAACCAGGTATCAAGCGTGTCGGGGTCTTGTACCCAGCCATTGTTCTCTGGAGGGTTACTATCAATGTATAGGTCTGCATTGGAATTTGGAATTTGGAATTTGGAATTTGTCTCCCGATACCACACGGGTATCCGATGCCCCCACCACACCTGGCGCGAAATGCACCAGTCGCGCAAATTATCTATCCACTGATAATACAACTTCTTGTATCGTTCAGGCTGAATCTCTATCTTCTCGCCTGCTTCGCGCATGAGATCTTTCAGAGTCTTGCCGCGTCCGGGGATTTCTTTCTGAACCGCCACAAACCACTGACGCATAGGCAATGCTTCAATAACGTCGCCAAAGCGGTCAGAGGTGGCAACATTCTGCGAGATCTCTTCTTCTTTGATAAGCAGTTTTTCTTTCTTGAGCCAGGCAACAAACTTCTCACGCGCCTCAACCGCAATAAGACCCGCATAGGCAGTGCCTGCTTCGGCGGTCATTTTACCGTCTTTACCGATAACCGGTATGAGTTCTAAGCCGTGCTTTTCTTGCAACTCAAAGTCGATCATGCTATGTGCGGGCGTAACGCCAACCGCGCCGGTTCCAAACTTCGGGTCAACGGCTTTATCGGCAATGACTTTAAGCAATAGAGGTTTTGCAGCTCCGACATCGACTGTAAATGTGTTGCCGACATACTGCTTGTACCGTTTGTCGTCGGGGTGAACCGCGACCGCTGTATCGCCCAGTTTTGTTTCTGGCCGGGTCGTTGCTATGGGTATCGGAAAATCTTTCGAATATTTGAATGTGTACACTGTTGCCTTCCGTTCAATATGCACCAGTTCATCGTCCGAACACGTTGACTGTCCGACGACCGACCAATTGACCACGCGATACCCGCGGTAAATAAACCCGTCGTCGTACATTTTCTTGAACATCGTAACGACCGCAGCTGAGCGCTTCTCATCAAGCGTGTATGCCAACCGGCTCCAATCGCAGCTCGTGCCTAACATGCGAATCTGCGAAAGCATTGTGCTCTTATTTTTTTCAGCGTATTTACGGATGATCTCAAGCAGTTTGTCTCTGCCAAATTCTTTACGCGGATTGGCGTGGCCTGCGGCGATAAGATCTTTTTCTACGCGCGCCTGCGTCGCAACTGCCGCATGATCGGTTCCCGGAAGCAACAGCGCCCGCTTGCCGCGCATCCGCTCAAAACGGATCTTCGTATCCATGAGCGCCTGCTCAAGTACGTGCCCTATATGCAATATACCGGTCACATTCGGAGGCGGCATCATAATGGCATACGGCTCGCCCGTTCCGTGCGGCGCGAACGCGCCGCTTTTCTCCCAGCGCACATACAATTCGTCCTCCACCTCTGACGCGATATAGGCTTTCGGTAACTCTTTCTTGGAACTAATCCTGGAATTACTCATTGGCGATGTTTTTTGAAATCGTGAAACGGCTCATGATAGGCCTGTGGTCGCTTCCGATCGCATCCAGTACTCTGAATCCTTTAGCTACTGCCCCGCGGTAGAGCAGTTGGTCAATGGCCGCTAT
This sequence comes from Candidatus Komeilibacteria bacterium, assembly GCA_016204595.1. Classification (GTDB taxonomy): domain Bacteria; phylum Patescibacteriota; class Patescibacteriia; order UBA1558; family 2-01-FULL-52-15; genus JACQKJ01. Next base: position 6,588 of record JACQKJ010000041.1, read on the forward strand.
CATAAGCCTACCGCGTTCCCAGCTTGGTCGCCAGCCATTGCCTGCGCGCGCATCCTCCAGATCAGCTTGTGACAGAAAATCGCGGAACAGTGGGTTCGTATTGGTCATATTAAAATCACCTGCAACGATCACGGGTCCGGAAATACTCCTCGCCTGCGGGGCAAGCCACGCAAGCATGCCGTCCCGTTCCATGGCCCATTGCTCGGTCACGGGCGAAAGCGTATGCACATTAAAAATGGTAAGTGAAGGGTCTGTGAATGTCACTTTGAGGATTGGAGAGCTTTCCGGCGCATAGAAAAGCGTTTCACGTGAAATAATGGGCAATTTGGAAAACACGGCCATACCCTTGTAATCGACGGCCGGCATGAGCACACGAAACGGATAC
>JACQKJ010000042.1 GCA_016204595.1 Candidatus Komeilibacteria bacterium
CTGCATCATGGTCTCGCGCCGAGCCTCGCGACCCGTTCTACTGAACGGGTCCCCCGCTCCGGCTTTTCGAATCCAGACGCACAAGCGCACGCTTGTGCTTCCCCCCATCAAAATCACTTCGTGTATTTTGCTGGGAGTCGACGACGACGTTCGAACTTTTTGCCTGCCCGGCAAAAAACGCTGGCTCACTCGATTGATCAAGGAAGCGTCGGCATTGCGACATACGGAAGACGGTCAGCGCATACTGGATAATATCAGATTCTTACGTCAGCGTTTTGAACCGGATGTCGTTACACAGCAAAAGCGCTCCCACTTGGCAAAAACTGCCTAATCGACAAAGCCGAATGCTTCGACACCGCCAATTATCTCCGCCTTATATGTGTTCTGTATTCACCCAGTGCTTCTTGCACCTCTTGTTCAGTTAGCGACTTTATGCGTGGGACCAAGTCGTTGGAGTATTTCGTAAGGACACCCTCGATGGCCTTCCAACAGTATTTTGGATCTTTCTTGAAATCGTATTTATGACACACCGCTTGAAAGGTATTCGAAGTGAACTTTTTTCCATGTAGGTTTCCCACCTTCTTTAGCAATTCCTTCTGACGCAATGGATATGCAGTGTTCGGATCTCTGATTTTTGTAACAATCAGTGGGCCTACGTATTCGTTTCCTGAGATTTTTCCACTAACTCCGACTACCAAGTCGGCCTTGTCTATCTTTTTCACCGATTCCAGAGCTACCTTAAATACCGTGAGCAGACGGCCTGCGTCGGCACCAGCATCATCAATCTCGCTGAGACTCGACGCTAATGTGCCAAGAAATTGTTTGGTGGCGGAGTTTTGTTTTCCGGTCCTCGCGGTCTTTGAGATATACGCAATAGGATCAATCGGCGGCTCAAGCCCTAGCGGCATCAGTTGCCATGATATGTCTTTTTCGAGATCGATCTTGAACGTCTCCTTCATAAGATCCTTTAAGTTGACGATACTTGTTTGACCCAGTGAATAAATAAGAACTCCAAAGTCACGTTCGTTATAGAAATGAACAGCGTTGTCCCTGTAGGTGCTAAGCAGTCTAAGATTGGCGCTTACCGGTAGGCGATCGATCTTCTTTGGAAAAAACTTCTCCGCTTTCGCAAACGCATCCACCATTGATAAAGTTCTATACGGCTGCTTCCGCTTTTTAGGATAATAGATTGAGCCCTTATTTTTCGACAGCAGAGCTTTTAGATAGAGCTCCCACGCAGTAAGTAGCAGAATGACAAAACATTCGTCGCGATATTTGAAACCAGGCTTGTTATAAATCTCTATTGCAGCGAGCAAAGCGCTCTGAGCGTTGCGAATGAGATGTCTCGATGAACCCCTATAATTCATGACCATTGGGCCCTGGGCACATTAAGAAGCATACCAGGACCAAAATCGGAGCCCAAATGGAAATGAGATCAGCGTTCCCGAAAGTGGCAAGATGCAATGATATGCCAGAAGAGTACATTTCCACGTCTCTTGTTCTATACAGAATTCAGCGACAATGTCCGAGACCGGCGGTCTTTATCAGCTAACTGAACATCGAGTATGGATAACCGACTCGGATTGTTCAGGCTCATGAGTTTCCCCGAGCGAGATGAGGTTGAGCGCGGGCTCACCGTCTCCTTTGAGGATCTGTACGATGCAGCAGAAGGCATCCGTACGGAGACTCGTGAGCTTGAGGCGTTCCTCAATCGGCTCTTCCGTGGTGAAAACTACGGGAAGACGATCGAGTAACTCAGGTGCGCGGTAGGCGCACCGGTTCGAGTCCGGTCCCTCAACTTTGGTAAAACCGATTTTATGACTCAACTGAGTCACTATTCGGTCGCGCGCGCGTCAAGACGCGTGAATTTGCCGGACTGGGAGTCGTCGACGACGTTCGCACCAAATGCCGTGTTGGCAACAGGCGTTGGCTCAACAAGTATATCAAGGAGTGCGCAGCGCTTCGCGACACGGAGGAGGGCCAGAAAATTCTTGCGAACATCAGGACACTTCGCCTGAAGTGTGAGCCGGAGGTTGTTGCACTGTAGGATGCGAAGAAGGGTCGCCGGGCAAAGGCTTTCGCAAGAGCCTGTGGAGCACGAGGAAGCGACGCGCCATCTCTCTCGCTTCCTCAATGGTGATCTCTTCTTCATAGGCTTCCTTGTAGATGCGCCGGAACTCCTCAAGTCGCTCGTTCGAGATCATAGGTGAATAATGAGATTTGCTCAGGTCTTTCATAGACCCGAGATTTTGCCGTATCGGCAACAAAACTGTAGTTCCGTCTTTTACCGCATCTACTTACGTCGACGATGTTGGGTGTTGAGATACTGAAGGTAGCCGAGAAACTCATTTCGGCTGCCGAACGCCGTCTGTTTCCGTTCGCCTTTGGCGTACCGCGAGAAGTCCAAATTTGCATCGGGTAACTGGTCGAGAAATTTGTGCGGACGAACCGATCCGCCAGCCTTCAGCCCCGTAATGATGTGCAGCGACTTACGCGCCCGCGTCATGGCAACGTAAAACGCGTTCCTCGTCACCCAACCCATGTTGACGTTGTCGAAACCAATAATAATTACGTGATCGGCAGAAAGTCCTTTAGACCCAACAATGGTCAATAGCTCAACGGCGGACATTTGTTTGACTTCGATTTCTTCTAGCTCGGCCGCTTCCTCCTCCTGATGCTCAATGGCGGCGGCTCGCTCTTTGTTGATCGCATCCTTTTCCAAGTCTTGCCGGAACAGCTTCAGACTCTCAATTTGGATTTGCGTCGCGAGAGCTTCGACTTTCTCGCCGATCGGCGCCTGAGATTCCAAGATGTCTCGAACATGTTTTGCTTTCTCCAACGCAGCCTGGATATTCTTGTCATCCACTGTCGAGAATGGCTTCCTTTCGGAAGTGCAGGTCTTCAGCAAAGCAAGAAATTCGTCCTTTCCGCCCTTCTCGTAGTGCAAGACCTTTCGAAAGGTAAAGTTGTTCGCTGGATAATTGGCCAGCGAGTAGTAGTTCAGGACCTTGTAATAGTCGTCGCAAAATTCTCGACGCTCCACACGATACGGTGCAATTAGTTTGAATAACTCATCCTTGGCGTCGTGTGGCTTGTAAAAATCTACCGCTCTCGACGGAGACAAAATCAGGAGGTACGCATCCTTAGCTCTTCCGGCGGCCAAGTCCGCTTTGCGTTTATCAATATCCTCTTTATGGTCCTCGATGAATTTTCTGATGTAGTCGACCGCTGTCGTCGGCGCTGAGCAGCCAACGACCTGTACCTTCTGTGATGCGCCAGCCTCTGACATCGGCAAATAGATCTTGCTTATGCATTCCGGCTCAGCCGACTGTTTTATGAAGTGGCTCGCTGCACAGGTGATATGGAAATCACATCGTCCGCAGAACGGCAGCATAGCATTCGCCACATCCGTATCGGCGTAGATTGCTCGTATCAATGATGCTCTGCCGGATTTAAGTGTTTCGTACAGAACTTGATCATCATCACCGACGATAAGCGTGCCTACCGAAGGTTGTGTAATTTCTTCCAGAAGATTTTCTTCAGAGGCATTGAAGTCTTGGTACTCGTCGAAAATAAAACACTGGTGTCCGTTCAAGGTCGGATTCTCAACAAGAGCCTCTCTGGCACGCAGTATGAGATCGCCGAAACCTGCTGCATTGTAGAACTGACAAAGTCTGAAGTACGTGCTTTTCAAATCGGTCCATTCTGCTGATTGGTCGAAATCATCATTGTGCAGCTGCTTTTCGAACTCCTTCCAAGAATAACGCTCGAAATCACCTTGACCGCTTAGCAGCAGCACATCTCTCCAAACCATCAATTTCCAATCTTGCGCGATGATCCGAAAGTGTGGCGCGAACCGCCACTCGTTAGTGCCATGATTCTGCTCTACAACGCTGCGTGCGTACTTGTGCAATGTGAACACATCAGCTTGGCGTTTTTGCTCATCAGTTAGAGTTGTGTCGGTCTGAATATCTGCGTGCAAATCGGCCACCAATTTCCTGACAAAGCTCAAGGCCAAAATCCTCGCAGAACTATCTTGGGCGAGCCAAAATAGGATCCGTTGTTTAAAGAGGGTGCTTTTGCCAGTCCCAGGACCGGCCACTATCAAGATTTGGTCTGCCGGATGCGATGCAATGGCCGCGGCATTTGCGTCCCGAAAAGCTTTCCGCTCTGCTGGTTTGAGCGAGTCGAGCGCCTTCCCTAGAGCATCTAGCTCTTGGTTCCCAAACGGCTGACCGTTCTCATTGATCAGATGCCGTTCTGTCATGCGGGCAACAATAGCTCGCATTCAGCAGAATTGCCAAAACGGTCTGGCACGACCTTGGTCCGAGAAGGTGACTCAACCGAGTCGTCATTCGACCACGATGTGTCAAGGCGTGTGAATTTGCCGAGCTGGGAGTCGTTGATGATGTTCGCACTAATAACACTAAGCATGACACGGCAATTGTCCCCGCTAAGCCGCTTCGACCAGCACAGAAATGTGCGTGGCTAGACAGCAAATGGAAGGTGGCTAGACAGCAAATGGAAGGTGGCTAGACAGCAAATGGAAGATTGAAGGGCTGTTGGAAAATACGCGCTACTGGCCCGCTGATCAGCGAGCATTATTTGCGCTCCAATTGAAAGTCATACACCTGCTTAACTTCTAACACATTCACTACCTGGTCAGGCTCCACGTTCTTCCTGGCTTGTTCGATTTCCCATTGCACATGCGGCTGTTGCTCATAGAGCTCGGCGAGCTTGATCTCGTATCTATGCGTGACCTCTAAATACGTTTTACTATTTCGATCGTCAGCACCCGCCACGTATATTACGTCTGTAGGCTTGAGAAAGTCGTATTCGTCATTCAAATCGAAGAAGACTGTCCTCCCATTGTGCTTGAGGCGGCTCACGAGATGTGCCTCAAGCAAGATACTCTTGTCCTTGTATATCCTGCCAAATTGACGTTTGGAAAATTTTTTAGGGAAAACCTCAACGCGCTTGTAGTCCTCCACCGAGTACCAGCTATCGTGGTCACACCTAATGTGTTCCCAGAATCCGTCAAATGGCCCCATGTTGCCAAAGTCGACAAACAGGTGCGGGAATTTGTAGAGCGCATCACCCTGCTTATCAATGAACTGAAAATTCTGGTATAGTATGATTCCATCGAGAGCATACTTGCCTTGATGTGCTCTCGGCAAATGCTCCCAAAAGTGCTCTATGTTCTGTCTCAGCTCAAACGCTTCCTCACGCTCCTCTCGGTCGGCCGGCTTTCGGTAGATGAGATCCACCGCGGGCGCAAAGTCCCATTCCTTTGTCTTCTGATTTATATAAGCGAAATGCTCTCGGATATTGAAGCGTATGCCCTCGGGATAAAACCGGCACGCAATGTACTCCTTCCACCGGGGTTGCTTGTCAAAAGCCGGATACTTGTCCTCGCGAGGGTAGTGCGTATCGTTGATATCCCGAAGCAGCACATGTGCAGATAACTCTGCATCGTGATTTTGACTACCAAGAACAACATACAGCTTGTTTTTGTTGTTGACCGTCGTCCGTATTTCAGTCACGCGCGTTCGTTTTCTGCTTACAAGCGATACGCCAAAAAAAGCGAAGAGAATGCGATCGTTCTTTGGCATGTAGAGCATATCTTCAAGCTCAGCTCTGCCAAAGAGATGAAATTCCTGGACACCTCGTTCTACGAGCGTAGAGCGAAACAAATCGTATGCCCTTTTGGAGAAGTTCGCTGGCGCAGCGAGGATGTACCCATGTGGTGGATCATCTTCGTCTACGGCATCCTCGATGATCATCTTTATACGCGTTGGACCCAATTCCTTCTCTCTTTTGCACTGGATCATCCAGCGATCGCCTTCTAGGGCCAACGATTGATCTTCTTCTGCCTCGGCGTCGACATCCGAGGGGGCTCTGTCAAACCTTTTTTCGAATGCTCGAATATCGTAGCCATCATCGCCACCACTTCGTCCTGTCGCTTCAATTGTCTGCCAGTCACGATAGTCGTAAATGAGGTCCCTCACGAGATCCTCGAAGCGATGTGGTTCAAGAGCTTCAAACTGAAGCGGTGCGTATGTTCTGGTAGCGTGGACTTTGCTCATATGGAATCGGACAGGTGGTCTTCACGTTTTCCAACGCCGCCGGTACTGGGAAAGGTAGATTGGATCATGGCAGAAAGAGCAATTTTCGCGGGGCGTTCTGCGGAATGGTCGAGTGCGAGTCATGAACTTACCCATAAGCGTGTTCGAGTATCGCGAGTTCAAAACGTACTCAGGGAAATATCGCTGCTTTATCAGCTCGCCAGCCAACAAGACCCCGGCCATCACCGGTGCGAACGGTATCGGAACCTCATCATCTAGATTGGCGAGCTTGAGCTTGCCACATTGCTCCTGCTCCCAGTCATTGAACCGTTGTCCCGGATACGGCGCATCGAATTCATAACCGTGACGCTTTACCAAAGCTGCAATCGCGGAGCACTCCTCTTCCGAAAAGGGGTCGTGATTCTTAATCTTTCCTAAACATAGGTCGCGATCCAATCCAAGCAACTTCGCGACCTGAGCTGCCTTTTGGTATTCGAGATCATCCTCACCTGGGGGATGCTTGCAATACATGCACTCGGTCTGTCCGAGGATCATTCTCCAAATTCGAAACTCGCCATCTTGTGTTGCTCCTGCGTCCCAAAGGACCTCCGGAGTTTCCATCTGAATGTCTCGCCTAGCTTCACGGCTGTGAACCGCGGCAACTACATATCTGTAATCTTCTGCCGTGAGACCGTTACACTTCGAAAATGGATCGGAACAACATGCAGTCTGTAAAGCGGAAAACCGTTTCAGGATATTGGCCGCTACGGCGACTTTGTGAGCCTTGTTAGAGACGTCAAGTGCATCAGCGATCACGTAACGATTTATATTGGAGCTCTCGATCGTGTCAGGATCAATGAGGTTTATGTGACCAGCGAGATTGGGGAGTGATGCAAGCGTGAAAATCGCTGCACCGCCGCCTGCACCGACACCTGCGACAGTCATGCGCCCAATGTCGATCGTTAGTGGGAGTAGTGGATTTTGGCCTGCGGCTGCCAGATACGTAAATGTTGAGAATGTCAGCGGCTCAGCTTGCGGCCGTATGACGGCGTTATCAAAGTGCTCTGGATGCCGCGCAAGTAGCCGTTTCCATATTTCGGCGACACCAATGCAGGCAGCAGCATAAGCTCCCACTGGGTTAACGCCATTCCCGATGGGAACTGCCCGGGTAGGTGAAAAATATACTTCCCACTTGTCTGACCCGATGAACATCGAACCGGCCTGTGCGCCCGGACGCACGTCCCCAATGTTTAGCGCACAATCACGTTCGTGTGGGGCTACCGTTGTGATGGTCCAGCTCACCTGCTTAGGCAGGGCTCTGAGGAGCGTAGTGAGATGTGCGGCCAAGCTGGGGGCTAACCATCGCGGCACAGCAACGGCTACATCAACTTCGCGTGGGATTACGATCGTGAGCTGCTGAACAACAGGATGAAGGCGGGCAATAAGATTTACCGTGAACGATACTATCAATTGCGCCTGTGGCAGTTGGAGCGCGCTGGGCCCAATCTCTACGACTACGTGGCCGGGCGCTAATAGCCTAGACAGCGACGTTTGCGAACTAGCCAAGTTCTGTAGCAAGGCTTCTGTGCGCGCGGAGTGCTCAGCCGTCATAGGCGCACGCTCACGCCCGGCTCTTCGATCACAAAGCGATCGCGTATCTCCTGATCAGGCAACTCTCGCCATCGCAGGTTATCTAAGTACTCGTACACGTAGCACTCCGACAGATCGTAGAAGTACGGCTGTGCGAAATCAGGAACAACGATCGTGATGAACCCACGGTAGGTTGCTGCAGGGTGCGCTGCATCGACCTCGTTTTGACCGCCGGCACCCGGTGGATGAGTGTGCAGCTCTGCAATGAGGACCTGATCTAAAGCCCGCAGCTTCAATTGCAGCACCTGGAGCTGTGAAGCTGTAAGGTGGACGGTTCCATAGCGTGTCGAGGTATCTGCACATACTGCAGTCGTAACCTGTGCGTCGCCATCCTTCGTGAAGTACCCACCCCACCATACATATCGCTCAACGTGCGGTCCCCGCATGAAGCGATCCGTCGCTTCCATTACGGCCAACGGAATGTATGTGCGCCGAATTGGATGCGGAATCGAACGGCGCCGTCGACCGCCACTACTCGAAGTGTAGGGCCGACTCTCCGGATAAGGCTTAGGCTCCTTCCCCCAATCGAATAGTTTTCTGAACATATTTTTGAGCATCGGAATTAACCCTTGTCCGCGATGCGCTGGGTCATGGTCAGCGCCTCAAGAACGGTGTAACGCTCAGCGTTCCAAGGATACTGTGCATCGTCCTTGTGAATAATCTCGTGAAATTCCCGCGTCCCCGGCGTGCAGATGCCGCCAGCGCCTCCAGCTTTATGGCGCGTCCCTGGCGGCCATGCCTCCGGGTTGTTTTCCTTCGTCTTCGGATCGATGAATACGTACGACGGTGCACGCTTCGGGAACTCGTCGAACGTTATGCGCAGAAGATAATCCCGCTCAGGATCAGCACCTCTGCGAAGTGTCACATGGACAACCAACCCGTCGATGTCAAACTTCCAGCCGTAACGACGTGCGAAGCCGCTCACGCGTGCGCGATCGACCTGCGCCATCATCTTCGCCTTGACCGTTTCGGCGTCCATATTCTGTTTAGACCTTTACGACCTCGCGCCGTTCGATGAACAGCACGGTACCGGCCGTCAAGCCGAGCTCCGACAGCTTCTTGCTTTCGTCGAGCTCGACACCATCCCGCAACACGGTGAATTGGTCCGCCTGACTCGGATCGAGCCCGAGTCGCTGCATCACCTGCCGCTTCAGTGCATGAAGAGGCTGATTCTCCGGGAAGGTATCCGTGAGATCGCCGCCGGTCGTAACGAATTCGAGTTCGATCTTGTTGTCGTCTTTGTCCGCCTTCTCCTTGCCATTGTCGTTTTCCATAGTTCCGGTTCCTTTGGTTGTTAATATCGACGTGTATTCCCAAGTGTAAGCTGACAAAGCTTACGCTGTCAAGAAAAAATTTTAAAGCAGAAGTTGCGCCTGCTGTTTTGATGAGAAAATGTCCTCTAGGCGGATGCGGGCGACGATTGGATTGACGTCGAAGATGTCAGCGAGGGCACGAATCGCCACTTCCCTTTTCTCTGGAATGAGCGTTCGACTGCCAAAGCTGCCCACCTCCGCCGTGAATCTGTCGGCGGCCAGCTCGACAAGGCGCCGGGGCATGAGCAGCCCGCCGATTGCCTTATTTGCCTGGAATTCCCACCACCGACCATCGTATCCAGGTGCCGTGAGTTGCTCACCGGGAATATCGCGACACAAAATCTCGGGCTTTTCGTCGCTATCACCAAATAAAGACTTCGGCTTTGCCCCGAGAGCGAACAGATGTTTGTGCAATAGGCCGTGCCCGGCCTCATGGGCCAGTGTAGTTCGTAGTCGTCGCTCGACTAGCTTTCCTGAATGATCGCCGTCGAGTGATCGGGCGACTACGATAGCTTCTACGCCATGGCGGCCGAATTTTGTGAAACCAAGGACTCCATTCGGGAGATCGTCATACTCGTGCGAAATCTTAAAGTGCTTTTCGATAAAGCGATCGATGCGCACAGGTTCCGGTGTAGATGGATAGAGGCCGACTGCTTTGAGTTCCGTCGCGCAAATCTCCTCGATCTCATTCAGCTTGAAATGAGGCCGGCTTGTGAACGGACCCGTTTTGCTGCGGACGGTCTTCATACTATTTTTTGCTCTTAGTTCGTCCTTCTTGCGTCCGCTTCGCCAACTCCAAAAGACGTTCGGGCGATACGCCATGATCTATTACAGTCCGAAACGCGAGCGCGTAACGTGGATCGCTCGCTGTTATTCGCTTTATCTCTTCTATCGGCGGCCGCACATCACGTGCCTTTAGATCATCAACTGAGACTTTCAGTATCCGAGCCATATCTTGTAAGACAGTCTCGGAGGGATAGCGCCGGCCCAACTCGATATCGGACAAAAAAGCCGCAGAGCAGCCCAGTTTCTTCGCGAACTCCCGCAAAGAGAGATCGCGCTGATCCCTCAGCTCCCGAATGTATTGACCTAACGACATCAATGTAAGCTTACTCTGCTGATTCGCTTAATGTCAACCCATTGGTTCAGATGGCAAGGCGGATTCTCTCGCGGCCAGTGTATGCGCAGGAGTGATATCAAAATGCCTAATTGCAGTTTTTTCTCCGCGCGATAGCCTTACGCATACATGCTGACCGAAGCTGATACCTGCCGAAAATTCGTGGTTCCTCTGCTCCAAAAGGCAGGTTGGGAATCGGCGCCGCACATGATCAATGAGCAGCGTTCGTTCACTGACGGGCGCGTTGTGTTCGTTGCGGGGCGCGCAAAACGGGGAAAGCAGAAACGCGCTGATTACATCCTTCGCTATAGCGCGGACTACCCGCTCGCCGTTGTCGAGGCCAAGTCGTTCTACAAGCTTGCAAGCGATGGGGTTCAGCAAGCAAAGGACTATGCCCTCATCCTCGGACTTAAGTTCGCATTCGCAAGCAATGGTAGGAAGATAATTGAGATTGACCTGTTCACGGGCCGAGAAACTGAGCGAACCGATTTTCCGACACCCGCCGAGCTTTGGCGTCGCCAGCGTGAAGGGCTCGGGCTTTCCGACGATGTTGTTGCTGAACGCATGCTCACGCCTGGGCGCCCCGATCCCGGAAAGCCCCTACGCTACTATCAAGAACTGGCCGTCAACCGGGCTGTTCAAGCGATGATGACTGGACAGCCGCGCACGTTGCTCACTCTGTGCACTGGCGCGGGCAAGACACAGGTGGCGTTTCAAATTTGTTGGAAGCTTTGGAGTACTGGTTGGAATCGGCGCGGCGATCATCGCAAGCCAAAAATCCTCTATCTCGCCGATCGCAGCTTGCTTGTTGACGATCCAATGGCCAAAGACTTCGCGCCGTTTGGCGATGCACGTTTTAAGATCACTGAGGGAAGAGTAAGCAAGGCACGTGATATCTATTTCGCTATTTACCAAGCAATTGCCGAAGACACGTACCGCGAAGGGCTTTTCCGCGAATTCGCCCCCGACTTTTTCGATCTGGTGATTATTGACGAGTGTCACCGTGGAAGCGCGCGGGACGAAAGCAGTTGGCGGCGCATTTTGGAATATTTTGGTCCAGCTTCTCAGCTCGGCATGACCGCAACGCCTTTGCGCGAAGACAGCCGTGACACATATACCTATTTCGGTGCACCACTTTATACCTACAGTCTTGCGCAAGGTATCGCGGACGGCTTCCTCGCGCCATATCGGGTCCATCGAGTAATCACCGACTACGACGCGGCTGGCTGGCGGCCGAGTAAGGGCGAAGTCGATAGGTATGGGCGAGAAATTCCCGATGAGGAATACGGCACCAAAGACTTTGAACGTGTTGTGGCGTTGCGTGCTCGTACCGAAGCCATTGCCCGGCATCTCACTGAGTTTTTGAAGAACAGCAATCGCTTTGCGAAGACCATCGTGTTTTGCGTAAATCAAGAGCACGCGAGCGAAATGCGCCGAGCGCTGGGGAACCTCAATTCCGATCTCGTAGCGAAGTATCCGGACTATGTTTGCCGCGTCACCGCAGACGAGGGCGACATTGGAGCAGCGCATCGAGCGAAATTTCAAGATGTCGAAACCAAAACCCCCGTTGTCCTAACGACCTCGCAACTCTTGACGACTGGTGTCGATGCGCCGACTTGCCAAAACATCGTGCTCGCCCGTGTTGTCGGCTCAATGAGCGAGTTCAAGCAGATTATCGGACGCGGTACGCGATTGCGTGAAGACTACGGAAAACTCTACTTCAACATCATCGACTACACCGGCACCGCGACAGCCAATTTCGCCGATCCGGATTTCGATGGAGAGCCCACTACAGAGACCATCACGCAAATTGGGCCAGACGGAACCACCGTTACAACGGAAACGGAGGACCGCCCGCCCGCTGAACCACCGGATGATGGTCCTGACGGCGACTTTCCCGATGGACTACCCTCGGAAACGAACGGAGAGGAAAGCCGCAAGTTCTACGTCGATGGCGGAACCGTCGAAGTTATCCATCACCTCGTCTATGAGCTCGATACCGACGGCAAGCGGCTCACGTGCAAGGCGCTGACCGATTGGACTGGCGAAAAAGTGAGGGCTCTCTACACGTCTCCGGCCGTGCTTCGTGCGGAATGGGCGGTTGCCGACAAGCGCAAATCTGTAGTTGACGCACTCGCCGAACGTGGCATCGATCTCGAAACCCTAGCTGTCGACGTAGGCCGCCCTGACGATGACCCCTTCGATCTTCTCTGCCACCTCGCCTGGAATGCTCCTCTTCGCACACGCCGCGAGCGCGCACTGCGCCTGCAGCAAGAACGCCAGGACTTCTTCGACCACTACGGCCCAGATGCCCGCGCTGTTCTTGCGGCGTTGCTCGAAAAGTATGCTGCCCATGGTGCAGCACAATTCGTTCTGCCCGATATACTCAAGGTGCCGCCTATCTCCGAGCTTGGAAATCCCAGCGAGATAGCACGGCGGTTTGGCGGACCTCAGGAGATGCGGTGTGCGGTCGACGTCATGGCTGGCCTGATCTACGCGGCCTGACCCTCAATCAAAAGAAAAATGACTATGGCCCGATCAAAAAAGACCGACACTCCCAAGACCACTGTTCAGCGGCTCGACAGCATCGTCAAGTCGGCGCGAAAGATTATGCGCAAAGATAAGGGGCTCAACGGCGACCTCGATCGCCTGCCCATGCTCACCTGGATCATGTTTCTGAAGTTCTTGGATGACATGGAGCGACTTCAGGAGGACGAGGCGACGCTTGCCGATAAGGATTTCGAGTCGGCGATCGATCCACCTTATCGCTGGCGCGATTGGGCCGCTCAAGATGACGGTATTACCGGGCCGGACCTAATCAAGTTCATCACAGCGGACGAGGCGATTCGACCCGATGGGAGCAAAGGGCCTGGCCTTTTTGCGTACTTGCGGAGTCTGCGCGGCCGGAATGGAGGGCGCGATCGACGCGATGTGGTCGCAACGGTGTTCCGAGGCCTCTCTAATCGCATGGAAAGCGGGTACCTCCTACGCGACGTGATTAATCTCGTCGATGGAATTCACTTCGACTCATCCGAAGAAATCCACACGCTGAGTCGTCTCTATGAAGGTCTCTTACGCGAAATGCGCGACGCGGCTGGCGACAGCGGTGAGTTCTATACGCCTCGCCCGGTGATCCGATTCATGGTCGAGGTTGTTGATCCCAAGCTGGGCGAAGTCGTTCTTGATCCGGCATGTGGTACAGGCGGGTTCCTTGCCGAGGCCTATAATCATCTCGCAGTTCAGGCTGACACCGTGCAAAAACGAAAGGTGCTACAAAAATCATCGCTGCGCGGTGTGGAGCCAAAGACGCTCCCCTTCATGTTGGCTCAGATGAATTTGCTTTTCCATGGTCTTGAGGCTCCGCAAATCGATCCCGGAAACGCTCTGCGCTTCCGGCTTGCGGAAATTGGAGAGCGCGATCGCGTAAATGTCATTTTGACAAATCCTCCATTCGGAGGCGAAGAAGAGGCCGGCATTCTCACTAATTTTCCCGAAGATCGGCGGACTGCTGAGACAGCGCTGCTATTCTTGCAACTGATTATGCGGCGGCTGAAGCGCGCCGGATATGGCCGTGCTGGTGTAATCGTCCCACACGGAATCTTGTTCGGTGATGGGGTGGCAGCACGGATCAAGGCAGACCTCCTCACTCAATTCAACCTTCATACTGTAGTACGGCTGCCCGAAGGCGTATTTTCTCCGTATACCGATATTCCGACGAACTTAATCTTTTTTGACACCTCGGGTACCACGGATGAAATTTGGTATTGGGAACAACAGGCACCAAGTGGCAAACGCAAGTATTCGAAAACAAATGCGTTGCAATACGAAGAGTTTGCGGAGTGTCTTGCCTGGTGGAACGATCGAAAAGAAGGACCTCAGGCCTGGAAGACCCAAGCTGCTGGATTAATCAAACACGACGATGCCGGCGTTGTTGTTTCTGTAAATCTCGATTTGAAAAATCCACACGCTAAAGAAGCCATCGATCATCGACCACCCACAGAAATCATTGAGAGCGCCATCGCAAAGGAGCGCGATGTGCTCGCAATTCTAGACCAGGTCAAAGCACTCCTCGCAGCGCGGATATGATGATGACGCGATGGCCGGCGGTTCCCCTCGGAGACTTGCTGACACTCAATCTTGATCCACGTATGCTTGAGCCTGATTGTCGCTATCCGATAGCAGGCGTGTATGGCTTCGGGCGCGGAATAATCAGACGTCCGGCTATTCTTGGACAGGAAATAAGCGCCACTCAACTGTTTCAGATAAAATCCGGCCAATTCATCTATAGCCGCCTCAAGTCCTTTGAGGGGGCATTTGCAATCGTGACCGAAGACGCAGATGGATACTTCGTCTCCAATGAGTTCCCAACTTTCAACGTGAATTCTGGCCGAGTTGTCCCCGGCTTTCTTCGTTGGTGGTTCAAGCGGCCGATCACTTGGGATTTGCTCGCTAGCGAGGTCCGCGGAATCGGTGCGAGACGTGAGCGCCTTCACCCCGATCAGCTGCTGCAGTCCAAGATTCCATTACCCAGTTTGGATGAGCAGCACCATATAGTAGCGCAGCTTGATGGAGTGGAACAGCAGGTTGAGTCCCGGACGCGCGGAGCCAATGAGATGGAGGCGGAACTCGGCGCCACACTGATGGCGGGATTTCAGAAAATCACCACAACTGCGCCTCGTAAGCGTATGGGCGACATTGCTCCACTAGTTCGGCGGGAAATTGAGATTGATCCGGAGGCATTCTATCCGGAGCTTGGGATTCGCTCCTTCGGAAAGGGAACATTCCATAAGCCTCCCGTCCAAGGGATGAATGTAGGTGCGAGGACACTGTATCGCATACGAACAGGCGATCTCTTGTTCAATATTACGTTTGCCTGGGAAGGCGCCGTCGCGGTTGCGAAGGATCATGACAACGGACGCTTTGCCTCACATCGATTTCTGAGTCTGGTACCGAACAGCGATTACGCGACCGCGGCGTTCCTGAGGTACTATTTCTTGACACCAGAAGGTATTGCGAAACTCAACTCGTTATCTCCTGGCAGCGCAGGTCGCAATCGCGTTTTGAGCCTGAAGAAAATGTTGAATATGGAAGTGCCTCTTCCCTCTCTTGACGGCCAGCTATGGTTCGACTCGCTACAGGATAAGGCATACAACGCTCGAGCTCGCAGCGCCGAAGTCGCAGCCGAACTGACGCACCTGTTACCGGCGATGCTCAATCAGGTGTTCTGAGGCGTCATGGCGATACGGGCCTGAATTCTGTATCCCCCAGCTGTATCCGGGTGGAGGCTGTCAAATTCCTCTGCGAGTTCAGGTAGTCGGTCCTCTGGGGCGGAGGCCATTTGCAACCCCGACTTCCTCCTAATACGTCGGCCTCACGGGCTGGCCGACGAGACTCGGTTCATTGTTCCACCTCAGTTCGAGATACACCTACTAGCAACGGGACTTGCGTCCGTGCAGTAGGGACCATCTCTTCATAGAGGAGGACGCATAACGGTGAGATGTATAGGCAATGAGGATAAGCATTAGTATTAGGATCAGTGCATTACGGATAGCCAAAGGTCGGCGAGAGTCGAATTCAGTACGCAAATCTGACGAAGTGCTTTTGTTGCAAACAAAAATTGCTTTTCCAGAAAGAATCAAAAACGAATTTTCTTTTTTTTGCAAACGCGTTTTTTTCAAAATTCGTTTTTTCACGATTTGACGAATTCGTCGCTCGAAACCAATCGAATTGCGCGACGGGTGAATTCCCGGTTTCGGCGCGTTTGTCCCCCTAGCGCGCTGCCGCGTACGCGAGACGATGTCGGACGTTATGTCCGGCAACCATGTCACGCACTTCGCGCGCGTCGATTTTCGCAACGACAATCGGATCTTCGGGATCAAAGACGAGGACCGCTTTTCCCACATCTACATCATTGGCAAGACGGGCACCGGTAAATCGACGCTCATGGAGACGATGGCGCTTCAAGACCTGGAGCGTGGCAATGGGTTCGCATTGGTCGATCCGCACGGCGACCTGGTGGAGCGAATCGCCACTCGCATACCGCAGGCCCGCCAATCGGACGTGATCTATCTGAACGCCTCCGATCCATCGCAGCCATACGGCTACAACCCGCTCCGATACGTCCGCGAAGACCGCATCGCTCTTGCCGCCTCGGGCATGATGGAGGTCTTCAAGAAGATGTGGCCCGAGGCATGGGGCGTCCGCATGGAGCACATCCTGCGCAACATCCTCATGGCGCTTTTGGAGCAGCCGAATGCGACGCTGCATGACGTGTTGCGCGTCATATCCGACCAGAAATTTCGGAAGGAGATCGCCCAGTCGCTGAAGAACGAGACCGTCAAGACATTCCTAGAAAAGGATTATGAGCGGTTCTCATTCGGCTACCGTGTCGACGGCACCGCGCCGATCCAGAACAAGGTCGGCGCCTTCCTCTCCGACCCTCTGCTCAATCGCATCCTCACCGCACCGTCGACCGATCTTCACATTCGCAAGATCATGGATGATGGCAAAGTGCTGCTCGTAAACCTCGCCAAAGGACGGATCGGAGAGGATAGCTCGTCACTTCTCGGTGGATTGCTCGTCACGACCATCGGCCTTGCAGCGTATAGCCGCGCGGACCTCCCGGCCAATGAGAGGCGCGACTTCTTCGTATACGTGGACGAATTCCAGAGCTTCACGACGCTCGCCGTCGCGAACATGTTCGCCGAGCTCCGGAAGTACCGGCTCGCGTTCACCGTGGCCCATCAATACCTGCATCAACTTGAGCCGGATGTCCGGCACGCGGTATTGGGCAATGCCGGCACCGTTATTTCGTTTCGTGTCGGCGGTGAAGATGCGCCATATGTCGCGCGCGAGTTCGTGGACGAATATGAGCAAATCGATCTCATGCAGCTCCCAAATTACCGCATCTATCTGAAGCTTATGATCGACGGCATGCCCTCCAAGCCCTTCAGCGCCCTGACCGCTATGCCTGATAGAGCGAGCGATTTGTGATGGCTGAAAACAATGATCGTCTCGGACTCGGCGTTAGCAACAAAACGTGATCGCGGTGCATAGCCAAGTGCTCACGCTCGCCACGGCGCGCGGTCGCGCATGGCAAACGGTTACGGCGATATTCTTTGCTTCTATGTCGGGTGTCCTCTTCGACGAGGACACTGCGGATGAAACTCCGTAAACATTCAAAGTATCGTGTCATCTACGCCGATCCGCCGTGGCCCGAGTATGGAGGCGGCAAGATCAAACGCGGCGCCGACCGGCATTATCCCCTGATGTCGATCGCGTCGATTCTCCGGCTCGGAAAATCCTTGCAGCCGTATATCGCCGATGACGGGTGTCACTTGTACCTGTGGGTGACGAACACCCATCTGGCCAATGGCTTTCTCGTCATGGATGCGTGGGGTTTCCGGTACAAGACGACGATCACCTGGTTCAAGGATCGCTTCGGACTGGGGCAGTATTACCGGGGCCAAACCGAGCATTGCCTATTCGGAGTGCGTGGCCGGCTCGCCTATCGAACCACGCAGTGCGGTAAGCGCTCCCAAGGCGTTACTGCGATCCACGCCCCTCGCACGACACATTCCGCGAAGCCTGATGAGATGCGGCGCATGATCGAGAAGGTCAGCTACGCTCCGCGTTTGGAACTATTCGCGCGTGGCGCAGCCGAGGGTTGGGATGCGTGGGGCAATGAGGTCCAAAGC
>JACQKJ010000046.1 GCA_016204595.1 Candidatus Komeilibacteria bacterium
GAATTTAGAATTAGGAATGGATGCCTTCAATATTCTATACTCTATATTCTATACCCCCTATCACACACCATGATCGCGACTGTCAAAAAAGTCACGCAAGAAACACCACGGGTGTATTCGGTGGTGGTAACTTTGCCGCAGCCTATCGCATTCAAAACCGGGCAGGTCATGCGATGGAACGCGCCCGGAAGCAAAGCAGGACGTTTGTTCTCTATCGCGGTTCCGGGCGGCGATCAGGTTTCTGAGCTTTCGTTCGTTATCAGTATTTTGCCGGAGGGTATTGTGTCATCGCGCGTGCCGCTTCTGAAACCGGGCGATACGGTTGACCTGGCAGGCCCGCACGGAAAGTTCATTTTCGATGAGACGGACCCACGCGATATCGGTCTTATTGCCGGCGGCACCGGCATCTCGGTCCTGCGCTCCATCTATTTGCATGTTCTGACACACGGCTTGCCGAACAAGGTACGCCTCCTGTTCAGCGTGAGGAACAGGGACGAGGTCATATTTCGTGATGAACTTGCGGCGCTTGCCAAGAAATATCCTCAATTTACCTATACGATCACGTTGACCCGCGAGCAGCCTGAACAATGGAAGGGAAAATGTGGTACTATCAATGCGGCGATGCTTGCAGAGGAGTTTGGGAAGGAAAAGTTTCAGCAGGCGTTCTATCTGTGCGGGCCAAAGACGTTCGTCAAAAATGCGGAGAATATTTTATCCGCGGCCGGGGTAACTCCCGATCGCATACATATCGATCGCTGGGTATTTTGAAACCCGGATATGAAAGCCACTATCAAACAAATCATCAAAGAAACCCCACGGGTGCTTACGTTCGTGGTGGAGCCGGAGACATCGGTCAGCTTCAAGACGGGACAGGCAATGCGGTGGAATTTGCCGGGTTTGAAGATCGGAAGGCTGTTCTCGGTCGCGTGCGCGGGCGGAGAAAATATGCATGAATTGCGATTCACCATTCGCATCTTCGAGGACGGCAAATTCACGTCGCATCTGCGGGGTCTCAAGGTCGGCGATAGCATAGAGCTCTCGGGACCATACGGGAATTTCATATTCGAGGACACGAGAATGCACGATGTGGGTCTTATCGCGGGTGGATCCGGTATCTCGGTCCTTCGCGCCATCTATTGTAACGTGCTGGAGAAAGACACGAAGCACAAGGTGCACCTGGTGTTCAGCGTACTGAACATTGATGAGGTCATTTATAAGGATGAACTTGCCGAGCTTGCCAAAAAATATCCTAACTTTACCTATACCATTGTCGTGACCAAACCGCACCCAAGCTGGCAGGGGCATACTGGTTTTGTGACCAAGGGAATTTTTGACCAGGAGTTTAAAGATTACAAAGAGGAGTTCTATATCTGTGGACCTCAGGCGTTCATCGATTGTTCGGAAGGGCTGCTGCACGAAGCGGGAGTCACCGACGATCGCATCCATATCGATCACTGGACGTTCTATGCTCCGAAACTTATGAAGTGATGCACAATGAGGGTAAAAGTCGGTTGTAGGTAATAGGAAGTCAGTTAAAGAAAACGGAAAACAGAAACCAGATATACGATACCCCTCCTATCTCCTTAACCGACCTCTGATCACTTATGAACCGATTTCCTTCCTAATTCCTTATTCTTAATTCATATTATCCATGACCGCATTCGAAAACGCATTGGTGCAGCTTGAGCGCGCGGCGAAGTACGCAAAGGTCCGTCCATTTATCATCGAACGGCTGCGGCATCCGAACAGGATCGTTGAGGCGAGCCTGCCGGTCGCGATGGACTCAGGTGAGGAACGGATCTTAACCGCGTACCGCGTGCAGCATAATAACGCGCGCGGGCCCTACAAAGGCGGCATTCGTTTTCATCCCAAGGTGAGCAAGGATGAGGTGCAGGCCCTTGGCCTGTGGATGGCGATCAAGTGCGCGGTCGCGAACATTCCTCTGGGCGGCGGCAAGGGCGGCGTGATCGTGGATTCGAAACAATTGTCGAAAGCAGAGCTTGAACGACTCTCGCGTGGATTCGTGCGCGCGTTCAAGGACATCCTCGGGCCGCAACTGGATGTGCCGGCCCCGGACGTGTATACAACGCCGGAGATCATGGACTGGATGGCGGATGAATACGTGAAACTGACCGGCGATCAAAAGGGGAGAGCGACCTTTACCGGCAAACCGCTCGAGAAGGGTGGTTCAGAGGGGCGCGGCACGGCGACCGCGCAGGGAGGATTGTACGTGCTGGATGCGTACGCGAAGGCAATCGGACTTGATCCCAACGCGACGATCACGATTCAGGGATTCGGCAACGCGGGAAGGACGTTCGCTGAACTTGCATCACAGGTGGGGTATACGATCATCGCAGTCTCTGATTCCAGCGGCGGCCTGTATAATCCGCAGGGCCTGGATGTTTCCGCGGTCGAATCGTACAAGGATGAGCATCGCTCGCTCGGAGGATACCCTGACGCGCAGTCCATAACGAACGAGGATTTGCTCGGGTGTGAGGCAGATATTTTGGTGCCGGCAGCGCTCGAAGGACAGATCACCGGGCAGAACCAATATAACGTGAAGGCCCGGGTCATTCTGGAACTCGCGAACGGACCCACCACGCCGGAAGCGGATATCGAACTTCTGAAGCGCAAAATTGACGTCATACCCGATGTCCTGGCCAATAGCGGCGGCGTCACGGTTTCGTATTTCGAATGGGAGCAGAACAACAAGGGCGAGCATTGGACAGCCGGCGACGTGGACACCAAGCTCAAAACGATGATGGCTGACGCGTTTCAAACCATCCATGACCGCGCAAAGAAAGATTCTATCGATATGCGCACCGCCGCGTTCGCTATCGCTCTTGAGCGGATCGCGGAAGCAACGTAACTCCCCCTGTCCCCCTCTTACCAAGAGGGGGAACATACTAATGTAATTTAGGCGATGTTAGTATATCAATCTCATTTTAGCATGTTCTCCCCTCGTTAAGGGGAGACAGAGGGGTTAACGATTTCGTAACCAAGGAGGACGGGGGGGGGGAGTTAGAAAAGCGATTATGAAGTTTTTGAATAATAGTCCGCTCTTGAAGTTGCGGCGCAGGTCTTTGCGGCGTGATCAGACAGAGGCAGAACGATTGCTGTGGTCGAGACTCAAGCGAAAGCAGCTCGGAGGATTGAAGTTCTATCGGCAGTTTAGTGTTGGTCATTATATTCTTGATTTCTATTGCTTTAACGCAAAGCTTGCCATAGAGCTCGATGGTAGCCAGCATCTCGAGCCGAGCACTAAAAGGTATGATGATGCGCGCACGGAGTATTTAGAATCGCTGGGAGTGACGGTTCTACGGTTTTGGAACAATGAGGTGATGACCAATATGAACGGTGTTTTAGAGACCATTCAGGCAGTTGCGTTGGAGCGCATGGCCGAAGCAACAAAATGATCGTTTGCGATTAAGCGCAAAAACGGCTACAATAGTACCGTAATTGTTAATAAAATCAATGGCCTATCGAGTCGAAGTAGATAAGAAAGCATGCACGAGCGTGGCATCATGCGTCGCCATCGCGGCAGGTACGTTCACGCTGGATAAGGACGGACTCGTGGAGATCATCAAGCAGAACGGCGATCCTGATCAGATCATTTTGCAAGCCGCTCAAAGTTGCCCGGTGAACGCCATTTCCGTATTTGACGACAAGGGAACCAAGATCTGGCCAAAAGCGTAAGTTGAGAACTATGAACCAGCCGGCAAAAACGAAGAAGCTCGTGGTCGGCTGGTTTTCGTTTAGCTGCTGCGAGGACTCGACCATCATGATGACCGAGCTGCTCAACG
Source organism: Candidatus Komeilibacteria bacterium (assembly GCA_016204595.1). GTDB lineage: Bacteria > Patescibacteriota > Patescibacteriia > UBA1558 > 2-01-FULL-52-15 > JACQKJ01. The sequence goes on from JACQKJ010000046.1 coordinate 3,804, forward strand.
ACTACTATGATGAGTGGTCGAAAGTGATCGAATTCCGGTATGCGAAGATTCTACGACAGGATAAGCCGTTGGGCCCGATGGATGTTGCTTTCGTCGAAGGAGCGATAGCAAGTCCAAAGCAGGAAAAGGACGTGAAAAAAATCCGCGGCTTCGCGAAGAAGGTCGTGGCCATAGGTTCTTGCGCAGTCACCGGCATGCCGTCAGGAAATCGCAACAGCTTTGACGAGAAAACGAAACAGGAAATAAAATTTTTAATAGAACGGTTCAATCTGGGGGAAAAAGTAAAGAAGCTTGAAGAAGTCATCACGGTGGATGCGAAAGTGCCGGGATGCCCCATGAACACCGATCTATTTCTCGTCGCGGTCACAAGTATGTTAAAAGAATTTCATCTCGCCTAAAATGCACAAGGTATCATTTGATCTTAGTTTGGAAGATATCTCGAAAATAGAGGGGCACGCGTCGCTCGAACTCTGCGTCCGCGACGGTGTTGTGACCGAAACGAAATTCGCGATCAGCGAGTATAAGCGTTTCTACACGCAGGCGCTTCGGGGAAAAACCATCAATTCCATTCCGCAGCTTCTTGCCCGCATCTGCGGCACCTGCAGCAACGCGCACCTTTTGGCGAACATCGAGGCGATGGAGGATGCGCTTGATATCAAGCCGTCGGCGCAAACCAAGCTTCTGAAGCGGCTGACCATGCACGGACTGATGATCCGCGACCACGCATTACATTTGTA
>JACQKJ010000008.1 GCA_016204595.1 Candidatus Komeilibacteria bacterium
CATCACCCATACCACTGCCCTTTGAGTACTCTTGGGGCTGTATTTTATTCGGAGTCTTTAGAAACTCACTAATGCCATGCACCAAGTATCTTCTACTTGCTGAGAGATTCCTACGAGCGCACGCTAGCGCTACCGATGGTAGCATCTATTCCGGCAATCCCGATAAGCTCTAGAGTTCAACCGTCCTAAGCCAGTAGCCGAGGACCGTTTCGTTTACTATCCAAAAGTTAGTATATCATGGAAAAGAAAAAGCCCCGTCTCTCCTCCATCGTCACGGTGACGACAGATTTGAAACGGGGCGCTGACCCAAGTGTCCAAGAGGACTTGACCTAGGTCAGAGGGACCGAGGATCCCAGAGCTACTTGCGGACAACCAGGAAGCGAAAGACCGCGAACCAGTCAGACTCGATCCAGTGGAGGTCCAGGCCGCGCCCGTCACCGTCCCTGCTGAGGTACGCGACGTGGCGGTCGCCGCGCCAGTGCCGCCAGACGGAGCCGAGTGCTACGATCGGGAACTCACGCTGGAGTTCCGGGTACTTGGCTCCGAAGGCGAGAAGCTCCTCGATGGTTGCGGGACGGTAGCCCTGCGCGTCGATGGCAGCAAGCACCGCGTCGGTCGACATGTCCTTGCCGTAGTGCGCGAGCTCGAGGTTGCGCTCGACCGTGCCCTCGCCCTTGATGGGAAAGTTCTTCTCCTTGATGTCGGAGTTCTTCCAGTCATAGCGACCGGAAGCGAGTCTCTGCTCGAAGGTGTCGGCGTAGTCGATCGTGACCGGGTAGGTGGTGGCTCCGGAGGTGGAAACCTCGGAACCGTTGTGCATGATCGCCTTGCCGATCGTGGTGCGAAGCGAAGGCTCCGACAGGATCCGACGCAGGTCGTCGTCACCGCCGCCGAGGTTCTTGACCTCGTCCGCGATGGCCTTCACGATCTCGTAGCCCGAGCCCATTCCGGAAAGGATATCGCTCTTCTGTCTGGCCATTGTGTGGCCTCCTCTTAACTTGTGGCATACTCCAAACCCGAAGCGTAATTGCTTGGGCATAGAGCTTGCCATTAGCTGCAGCGCTGAAAAGGCGCTTGTGCTAGCGTCATCTCGACGCTGTAGCTACATAGCTGCAAATAGCTATTATCAAAGAACGTATAATAATACCACCTATCATATACTGTGTCAAGTGTTTTGCTATAAAATTAGCCAACTTTAGCAAAATAACTTAGTGGTTTGTGATAAATCCGAGCAAATTCTTGCAATTCAACGATATCCACGCGCCTTTCACCAAGCTCGCACTTTGAGATATACGTCTGTGGCTTCTTCAGAAGCAAATCGGATGCAAAAAAACGATTTGTACAAACCATTGGCTCGAACTTCCGCCTTCTCGGTCAAAAAGCCCTCATTACATTGCACGAACCGTATGTGCTTGCGTTTCGAAAATTTGAATTTTCCGTTTGGAGCGGGTGAGCGGAGTTGAACCGCCTTCCTTAGCTTGGGAAGCTAATATAATGACCGTTATACGACACCCGCTCGAATCTACATTGAATGCAATTGGGGAAGCTGGCACCGCGGGCCCGCCTTGCTGCCGCAAGGCAGTCGGGCGGGTATACTGTCACTGCACTAATCCCGCCGGCAGCTGTTGCTGACCTGGGAAGGTCACATAATACCCCTATATTTACCCCGCACTCGATGTAGTGTGGGGCTATACCCGCCTAAGTGCAGGTATTATATCCAAAGGCCACTCATTTGCCAAATGGCTGTCTGAACCGTATACTGACCCTATGGCAAACAAAGACCCATTTTCCCTGATAAATCCAAAGTCCGTCGGCTTCGGAAAATCAGGGCATGGCGCGTTCAAAAAAGACGATCATTACAGCGAAAGTCATGGCGTCGAAGACATTGTCCGTAAGTTTACAACGTACTCGAACAGGACGGCTGATACGGCAAATTTGAGCAGAGAAAATGTGGAGACAATCATGGGGCATATCGGCGATATCGTCGGCGGCAAATCAGACCGCTACTCAGGGCTTAACCGCCACGATGAGGAGCAATTCAGACATCGGCTTGAGCAAGAGCGCGTGCACGGTAAGCTTTCAAGTGAAGATATCAAAGATGCGTGGAAGATCTGGAAGAATTTTGACTCATAAATCTTTTCAACGACAAAAAAACCGACCCGACTCTTGCGAGAGCCGGGTCTTTGCTGTCTGGACGGATGAACGGTGCGGTGAAGCGCCGGGAAGGTTGGTGGTGCGGATAGTTTGAAAATCCGAGGATCTTGGGGTTGTCCGTCCGCGCAGCGTGTTAAAGGAACCTTGTAGTAAGTATAGTACCGACCCCGTGGCGCGTCAACGATTACGACGCCCCCCGAGCCGACGGGCGAGAAGATAATACGACTCCGATTCCGGAACGTAGGGAAGTCGCGGCGCGAAGGGCTCTATCCCGAACCGATGGCGTCCATGGCCCTGATCTTCAACGAATGGCACGTATTCAACACCGTCTTTCGCCTTTCCGGGCGATCCCACGAAAGGCATGGGATATGGAGCGGGCATGTCCCAGGATAGGTGACGACGAAAGCGGCGATAGTACGACTCCCATCCGAAAAGATGAGCGGGTTCGCACGGGATGTGGCGCGAGACGATCAACAGACCGATAGCCTCCGCGAGTCTGGTGCCGATCTTGAACTCGAAGACCTGAAAATCATCTTCCAGGTCGCAGTCGGCATCCTGCGCGATCAGCGACCCCTCAAAAAGCGTTTGCGCCTGGCGTACCTCCTCGACCGAAGTTATCTCGAGATCGCAACCGAGGATGAGATCAGTGAGCGGCCCCTGCTTCGGTATTCTGAAGTGGAATATGGGACCGACCATGTGCATCTCCGGATTCAGCAAATTCAGGCTCAAATCCATGCTCATGGCAACCTCCCCTGAAATGAACGGGCGTTTCCGATAGAAACACAGGGACGAACCCTTATACTATAACGCTAAATCATTCTGGATAAAAAAACAACACCCTGTCCGTAACTGATAGCCATAGGCCACGAGTTATACAGCCTCTGTCAGGCTATTGATAACAAATCCGGAGATGGCGTAGGCGGCAAGCACGATGAGAAGCCCGATAGCGCCTGCGATTACGATCTGCCTGCCCTTTCCGACCTCGTCGGCGTCACCGCGCGAAACCATCATTTTGAATCCGCCGAAAACAATGGCCACAATGACCAGGATCCCCAAAAAACCAATGATGATGCGGACGATATTCTCAATGGTCGTTTTGAGGTCTTGTGAGCTAAAACCAGCGAAGCTGGTCGGAAAATCGATCGAGACGCCCTGCGCATGAACACTATCGGCATGTAACCCATACAGCACAGCTGCTACAGCCGACCACGCGAATACTCTGGAGAAAAATCGTCTCATAGTTGAGGCAGTGCCGTCATTTTGAACTGGCGATACGCAAGAAAGAGGATCAGCACATCAACAGCCCCTGCTCCTATGGCTGAAGCGCCTCCAAGCGCCAGTGCGGAAAAAAGATCAATGAAACTGATGATCAATGCGACTGCCGATCCCCATCTTTGTTTCCGCGCGACGCCGATACTCGCAGAGAGGTATACCAGCGCAAAAAACAGCGAAACTGCGACAGCCGCTCCGGTTATCGCATCTTGCGCAACCAGCGGCAACAGCTGCATGAGCATGCGGATGATCAGTATGGCCAAGAGAAAAATTGCACCAGCTGTAAATTTTTTATTCATACCTATAGCTATACTAGCATATCTGGTATCATTTTTAAATCCATCAAAACGTTGGTGCTGCCCTACTGGTTGCGAGGATCCCGCCGCAATTTTGGAGCAGGTAACCCGCCCAAATTTTCAGCTCTATGTTTTTAAAGTGTTTATCAGAATCTTCTTAACATAGTTTCTTCCCCACCCTGATTTAAAATATCGCTCGTGGTTTCGTGCATCCTCCTCGTTCGTATACGCTTCATAATAAATAAGTTTAATTGGTAAGCGAGCTTTTGTTGCAAATACCTTGCCTGCTTGATGTTTTTGTAGTCGTTTTTTCAAATCATTCGTGTAACCATAATAAAGATGATGATCTTCGCTGCTCTTCAAAACATAGACCTAATGCATACTCTTTATGCTGAAAATTTGGAGCGGGTAAGGGGAGTCGAACCCCTCTCATCAGCTTGGAAAGCTGAGGTAATACCGCTATACCATACCCGCAAAAAAATATCCGCGTTCACACGGTACGTGACTCTCCCCCATTTGTCAATTCAGTGTTTGGCATCCACAGATACATATCCAGATCGATCAGATAGACCCCGTTCGACGTGCCGACGCGAATGCCCTCCGCCATCAGGCGGTTCGCCTGTTCCTCTGCAGGATGTTCCATATTCTCGATCGATATTTCTCCGCGGCTGTTGATCACCCGATGCCACGGAACAACTGTACCATCGGGTAACGACCGCAAAGCCACGCCGACCATGCGGGCGGCACGGGGCGTGTGCAGCAGTGCCGCGATCTGCCCGTAGGTTGCAACGCGACCATGCGGTATGCGTTCAACCAACACATATACCTGTTCAGAAAAATTCATACGTTCATAGTAACATGTTTTGCAGTGCTGCTACTAGTTGAAATGAAACGCGCGATAGCCTATACTAACCCTGCTCATCCTAACTGTTAACTATACACCTATGACACCTGACGATACGCCCCATGCTCCGCAAAGCGCCCGTAATTTCTTCTTTTATTTTCTGAATTTCGCGCTTCTGTACACGGTCGCCATAAACCTGGGCGGCGTGCTCTTCAATATGATCGATAAATCCTTCCCGCTTGTCGGCGGCTACTATGGAGGCGGGAGCCTGCGCTTCAATCTGTCAGCCCTGATCATAGGGTCTCCTATTTTTCTCTGGCTGGCGATGAAGATCCACCGCGATGAAGGAAAGGATCACTTGATGCTGCAGTCCGGTATCCGCCGCTGGCTCACGTATATCACTCTGATCATTACGGCGC
>JACQKJ010000043.1 GCA_016204595.1 Candidatus Komeilibacteria bacterium
GATAAACAAGTAAACTAAAAGCTAAATCAACGACACTAAAATAACTTCATTTAGAGATCTCATTGTTTGGCAAGAGGCTCATAAGCTTGTGGTAAAAGTATATAGCCAGACAAAGTTTTTTCCAAAGACTGAACTCTATGGACTCACCAATCAAATGAGAAGATGCAGCGTATCAATAAGCTCAAATATTGCCGAGGGTTTCAGCCGACGATCTTATAAAGAGAAGATTCAATTTTACTCGATAAGTGCGGGATCAATTACCGAGCTACAAAATCAGCTACTTATTGCAAAGGATGTCGGCTACCTAAACGCTGAGGATTTGAATTCGCTTTTTGATCAAACTATAGATGTCCATAAGTTGCTCAATGCAATCATTAAAAAATCTTCCCTTATCCTAAATTCAAAATTCTAGATTCTATCCTCATGTACCGCCTCATAGATGGCAAAAAACTGGCTGATGAAATCATAGCCGAAGTACGAGCGCAGATCATCGAAAAAAAACTCGAGCCGCACTTGGCTATTATTTTGGTCGGCACCGATCCTGCATCGGAACTCTATGTGAAACTGAAATCGCAGGCGGCAAAAAAAGCAGGCATTGAACTGCATCTGTACCGTATCGATGAGGACGCCTCTGAACAAAGCATTCTCGAAACTATCGCTTTCCTCAACACCGATCAGGAAATAGACGCCATACTGATCCAACTCCCCCTTCCCAAAAAATTTGATCAGCAAAAGATCCTTGATGCGCTCGACTACCGCAAGGACGTTGACGGGTTTCACAAAAAAAACATCGCAAGCTTCCTTGCCGGAAAACCGCAACATATTCTGCCCGGCTTATCTTTTGGAATATGGAAACTCATCGAATCGACCGGTCCCGAACACTATAAACACAAATCCGCACTGGTCATCAGCAAAAGCGATGAGTTTTCCTTACCGCTTATGGAGCTTCTGCGACAAAAAGGGCTCACAGCCACCACTGTTAAGCCGAGCGATGCTCGCCTCATAGAATTATCACAAAAAGCTGATATACTTATCTCGGCCGTAGGCATTCCGAAAAGCATCACGCGCGATATGGTCAAGGACGGAGCCATACTCATTGATGTCGGCATTAACAAAATTAAAGGCAAGACGGTCGGCGACGTCGATTTTGCCAACGTCGCGCCAAAAACTTCCTTCATCACGCCTGTTCCAGGAGGCGTGGGACCTATGACCGTGGCAATGCTTCTCTACAACACGCTACGCCTTGCAGCGGAGCGAAAAAAATAAATGGATATAAAAAATAAAAAATCGTTGTACCTGCTGACCCTGCTTCTGATCGGCGGGTTTTTGATGCGTGTCTGGGGGTTGTGGCTGATGGACCTGCAGGGCGATGCGGCGCATTACGCGTTCCGGGCACTCGGGTGGTTCGATTCTCTCCTGACGCAGACCGGACAAACTTCTCCGATCAACTGGTTCGGGTTCCGCCCCTGGTGGTCATATCTTTCGTTCCATGACCACCCTGCTCTTGGCTTTGCCGTCATGCATATCTTTTTCAGGATATTCGGTAGCAGGACGTTCGTTGTTTTTTTGCCCTTCGTGTTCGCAGGCCTGGGCATTTCATATATTTTATATCGCAAATTACGAACGCTCACCTCGGAAGGCACAGCGCTTCTCGCCCTCAGTATCTACTCTCTTGCATCCTACGCTGTGTGGGGAAGCCGTACCGCATACCTTGAAGGGATACAAGTATTTTTCATAACGCTCGGATTTTTTGCCTTTCTCCGGTATTTTGAAACGAAACGCCCCAACGATGCTTCGTGGTGGGGTATCTGGACAGGGCTCGCGCTTATGACCAAATACACCGCCTTGTTCCTGCCGACCGGGGTTGTGCTCTATCTGGTGATCTGGCGGCACGAATGGCTCATGCGCAAGTGGCATTTCTGGCTTGGAACCATAAACGCGGTGATCATTTTATTTCCTGCGATACTCTATAACGCAATGGTGTTTGCATCGCGCGGGCACTTTGATGCGGCGCTTTCATCCATGCTTGGGCAGCGTCCTGAGGATTATTCCTACATCACGAACGGTGCCTCGGGCCTGCAGCTGCTGGGTCCGTGGCTCAATCTTGGTTCGAATCTATCGCTGCCTTTTTTTATTCTGACGCTTGCTTCTCTATTGTGGCTCTTCGTCACTGCAGTGCGAAATAAGGACAAGAGCCCTCTGGTACGCCTGCTTCTCACAACGATCATCGCCTTGGTGCTTATGTTCTCGGTGGCCGGCAGTTCGTCGCGATACCTCTCGATCGCCATGCCGTTCATCGCCATCACGATAGCGCTTGCCGTGACCGCCTGGTGGAGGGCGCTTATCGCGAAACCGTATCTGCAAAAAGCAGTTGCACTAACCATCGCGATCGTTTTTGTGCTTGAGCTGGGATATTCTATCAATAGCAACATACTCGACAAGCCGATCGGCGTCGGCGGCATCGCATACGCGAAGGGGCGGGTGTACCGGCGCGGTTTCCAGGATGTCGACAATTACATTCGCAACAACATCTATCCGAAGATGCCGCCGCTGCGCGTCGTCGCGGAGTATCAGTCTCCTGAGTTTGCGACACACGACGTGATACTTGTGGATGAGCGGGGCGATTGGTTCTCCGGCATTTGGTATTACAAACGCTACCTCTTTTACCGGCTGCCCCTCATCACCATCGAGGATTTATTCAAATTAATGAAAGCGACATCGAAAGAACCGACATCTGCTTTCGATTACCTGGGCAATCAAGGGGCGCGCAAGATTTGGTTCGTACGCGCGCTTCCTGATGCCATCGTGCGCGATACCGATGAAACCTATGACACCGTTATTTCCCAATTGAACGATCAACTGGCGGGAGCCGGTATCAAACCTGTTATCTTCTACGATTACCGCGGCACACCGATGTTCGAACTATATACATTCCAGTTGCAGTGATCAAAGGAGTGTTTTCTGCTGCGAGGCCATCCTCCTACGCGTAAAGCTGCGGAGGATCGGCTTTATAAGAGCGTTTTTTGTTGTGAGGCCATCCCCCTTCGTCATAGACTTCGGGGGATCGTCTTATAAGAGTGTCTTCTGAAAGGAGGACATCGGACCAACGTCCTTGGCTTTGCGTATCTTCGTGAGGTCGAACACGCGCAGGCCCTGCCGCAAATGGCAGTAGGCCTTGATCTTGTTTTCCTGCACACGCTGAATGTCTATAGTACGGGTCGTAGCTGAGCCATCGTCATCTATGTATTCGATTTCTAGCTGCAGGCCCTTTGCGACCGCCCGGTTGACGACATCCTCAACTGTCTCACCCTGCGCCCAGCGGACTTTTATCTTCTCCTTCACGCCGTTGTTGGCAAACCAAATATACCCGTGTGCCAGCCCGTAGTCATAAATATCCTTGGTCACCTTCACGTCATCCAGGCAGTATTTTTCGAGCGATGTCCAGTCGCCCTGTTGGAAATATTTGATCGCATCGAGCCCGTCGCCTGATTTGCCGTGACCGAGCGTTGCCTGCGCGATCGTTTCCAGCTTCAACCGATGCCCCAGCGAATAGACGACCTCTTCCAGAATGTCCAGGTGCGACAATTTTGAAAGATCGAACTTCGGATAATAGGGCTGCAGGACGGTGAAATCAAAATGTTTACTGTTGAACCCGATGATAAGGTCAGCAGCCTCAAGCCATGTCCGAAGCGCATCCATTTCGTTCTCCCGAAATCCCCGATACTCGTCGCTCGCGTAGGAATACACGCCCACGAGCGATACGCCAAGCTTATGTGAGTTATGATGTCCGCCCACATCTTCGAAGGTCTGCTTGGTTTCAAGATCAAGGACAAGTTTATCGTTCATTGATGGATATTGAATAAAGAATAAGGAATCAGGAATTATGAATTGCCTTCGATTTTTTAATCAAGCCATTCAGGAGTTTATGGACCTTAACCGATTGCTCGTATGTTACTTGGAATAATTCATCAGAAATATAATGCACATCGTTAGCTATGATCAGCTGATTTTGCAGTTCAGTGACAGACCCCTGACTCATGGAATAGAAATGAGCTTTCTCAAGATATGACTGTCTACTAAACCCTTCGGCAATATTAGAGCTAACGGATACCACGCAGCGCCTCATCTGATTAACAAGACCATACATTTCCTCTTTTGGGAAGTTCCTGGTTTTCGTGTAAATGTCTAGAACGAGCTTATGTGCCTCTTGCCATGCAAATAAGTCGCGAAAAGACCGTATCTTCGTAATGCTCATGATCGCTTTTCTTTAACCCTATTCCTAATTCTTCATTCTTTATTCATAATTCCTACCTACAGATCATCAATCGACGGCAGGAAACTCCGCTCCCCGTCATCGTCCACCCCGTTACTGGTGATATCACCAGTAACGGGGTCCACATCAATATACCCCTCATCTCCGTCCGTATCAAGCTTGCCGGTGATAAGGCCGTTTGCGATCTCCCGCAAGAATTGCGAGGGCTGATGCAGACTCATGGTAAAACGCGATGAGGACAGCGGATACACGAGGTAGAGCCTGCGCTGCGCGCGCGTGATCGCCACATAGAACAAGCGGCGTTCTTCTTCCAGACCACCTTCCTCGGCAGCAGCCCGCGGATGCGGCAAAGACGAATTGGTCAAGCTGATGATGAACACGGTGTTCCATTCAAGTCCTTTCGCCTGGTGAATGGTGGAAAGCACCACGCTCGGTTCATGTCCTTCTTCATGGCCACCGCGCACGGCATAGGCTTCCTGCAAACTCGTATCGGCGATGAATTCCTCAAGCGTTTCATATCGATCCGCAAATAACGCAAGCTGCTCAATATCATCCATACGGTCTTTGAAGTCTTGATACTGCAGTTCAGCGTACCGGCGGTAGTACGGCATGATCGCCCGTATGATGGCGCCTGGCCCTGCTTTCAGCTGGCCGTGCGCGGCACCGATGGTCGTCACGAAATCACTCCAGCCTTTTGACGCGGCTTGCGACAAAGAAACCGACAGCTCGGGCAATTGTATCCAGTCTGCAAGCTCGCCCGCGGCCATAATTATTTTTTGCGCGGTCACGTCGCCGATGCCTTCGTACGTTGCCAGCACGCGATACCACGCGCTCTCATCATTGAGATTCGCGATCAGACGAGTATACGCAAGCGCATCCTTGATGTGCGCGCGCTCGAAGAAACGCAAGCCGCCGCGCATTTCATACGGAATATTTCGTTTGTTGAGCTCCAGTTCAAGCGCTTGGCTCTGGTGCGCGGCGCGGAACAAGACCGCGATCCGGTCAAGCAGCACCCCCTCGTCTTCGAGCGCCATAATGCGTTCCGCGACCTGCTCGGCTTCTTCTGCCGGGTCTTGCGCCACCATGAGTTCAGGCTTGATAAACGGTTCCTGTCCAGTGAATAGCGTCTTTTTGAACTGCGCCTCATTGTGCGCGATCACCTCATTGGCAACAGACAAGATCTCCGGCGAAGAACGATAATTTTCCTCCAACTTAAAAACTTTCGCGTTGGGGAATTGCTTGGGGAACTGCAGAATATTCTCGATATTTGCGGCTCGGAACGAATAAATACTTTGTGCATCGTCTCCGACCACCAAAAGATTTTTATGCTTTGCCGCAAGTGTCCGCACGATCTCGTCCTGCACCACGTTCGTATCCTGATATTCGTCAACCAGTATGTACTCCCAGAAACCCTGCAGTTTTTCGCGGACTCGCGGAACTTTCAGGAGCCGCAACCATGCGGTCAATAGGTCATCGAAATCAAGCGAGTGCGTCATCTGCTTCTTCTCCGCGTACCGGGCCGCGACTTTTTCGAACAGCGGGAACAACTGCATACCTTCCGGATATTTCAGCTCCATCGCCTCATCGATCTTCAGCTGCGCGTTCGCGGCGTAGCCGATCACTTCGAGGAAAATGCCGGGTTGTGGCATGCGGCGGCCGCCTTTTGCTGCTTCTGGCCCGCCAACCTCTTTGATGATCCGCTTGAGCATATCCTTGCTGTCCTCACGGTCCAGTATTGTGAAGTTTGATTTCAGTCCGATGGCGCTTCCCAATTTGCGCAAAAGCCGATTAGCGACATGATGAAATGTCCCGCCCCATACCCCAGCACCAGTCGCGCTATGCGCTCCGGCTTCGCCCTGAACCTCTTCGCGGTTCAGGGTGCGGGGCTTCGTCTTCTTGCCCATTTTTCCAACTAGTTCTCCTACACGTGACAACATCTCATGAGCAGCCTTGTTGGTGAACGTCAAAAGCAAGATCCGCTCCGGAGCAACTCCTTGCTCTAGCAAATACGCGACACGGTACACGAGCGTCCGGGTCTTACCAGACCCTGCGCCTGCCAGAACCAAAGAAGGCCCATCAGCTTTCGTGACCACTTCATATTGAGCTTGATTCAGTTCTTTCTTGAAATCGATCATGTGCGTTGAGACAGACATAATAACACACATCGATTCAGATTGAAAACTTTGTAGATTTTTCTTGTTTTCCTAGAAAAAAAGGTATCTTGAAAGGGATTTTTGTCATAGCGCTTGACAGTATTAACGCCACGCGTTAATATGTAGGCATGATCAAGAGTTTCCGGTCGGATGAGGCGCAGAAAGTGTATGAACGAGAGGGCTCTAGAAAGTTACCAAACGATATTCAGAACGTGGCTTTGCGTAAGTTATGGATGATTAACGCAGCAGTAACGATCGCAGATTTACGGATTCCACCAGCGAATCGGCTTGAAAAACTATCAGGTAAGAGAGGAGGACAGTACAGTATCAGGATAAATGACAAATGGCGTATTTGCTTTCGTTGGAATCAAGGTGATGCCTATGAAGTAGAAATAACAGATTATCATTAAAGAAAACAGTATGAACAAGAAACTACACCCCATCCACCCAGGAGAGATCCTTACCGAAGAGTTTTTGAAGCCATTGGGCATTACTGAATATCGCTTGGCAACGGACATAGCGGTGTCTCCTCGCCGGATCAACGAAATAACGCATGGCGCGCGGGCCATTACTGCTGACACAGCCTTGCGGCTTGGTAAGTTCTTTGGCACTTCGCCGCAGTTTTGGCTGAATCTCCAATCTCAATACGAATTGGAAACCCAAAAAGAGATACTACACGATACGCTCGAACATCACGTCAAAACGCTTCAGGCCGCAGTCGAGAAAAAAGCCATTTTAAAGGACACAGATTGATAAGGACGAATAAAAAACGCGACCCGCTGGGCGAACCATGCGGGTCGTTTCGAATGGGACGGCGGGGCGCTTTACTTATTCTTCTTGCCTTCGTCTTCCGCCTCATAGTAGAACACATCGTAGAGTTCGCTCCTCACGAGAAGAACGAATGCGTTCTGAGGCGTAAGCCCTTTCTCCTCCAGGAAGCTACACAGCCCGAATCTTCCATCAATCCTTTCATACCCCACTTGAGCCATCGTGTCGCACCTCCTTTCCCTCCGTAATTGCGACACTCCTTTGTACCAAGTAACGCCCCGCCTGTCAAACTATCAAGGTTTCTATAACGGGCTGCGAATATGCTTAAGCTGCGGATTCGTCACCTGCATATAGTGCTCGGTGGTCTTGATGCTCTGATGGCCAAGCAGCTCCTGCACATACCGCGCAGCAACGCCGTTCTCTAAGAGGTGCGTCGCAAAGCTGTGGCGCAAGGAATGAAAGGTCGCGGATTTTTGCACGCCTGCCCTTGCAAGCGCCTGTTCAAATATTTTCTGAGCTGTCCGCGTTGTCAAGGCACCGCCCCGCCAGCTTGCAAAAACAGGGTCACTCGCTTTCTTGCCGGACACACACTCGCGCATGTCATTGACAATTTTTTCCGGAAAGATCGTTATCCGGTCCTTTGCGCCTTTCGCGCCCCGCACATGAATGGTCAGCGCCTCGAGATCAATATCCCTGACTTGCAACCTCACTGCTTCACTGACCCGCAATCCGGCGCCATAGGCGACTGCAAGGAGCAACCTGTGCTTGCGATTCTGAACTGTATCCAGGAGTCGAGCGATCTCTTGCCGAGTCAGCACAACGGGCAAAAACTTTTCCCGCTTTGGTCGCTTGATGCTCGAAAACAACCTGCGCTTCAGGATACCTTCGTAATAAAATTTCAACGCTGAGATTACATTGTTAAGCGAAGTGTTCGAATACCGCTCCTGAACTCTAAGGTACAGAAGGTAGTTCTTGATATCCTGCACCGTAACCTCTCGGGCTGATTTATTGATCGTAGCAAGAAACCGCCGATTGTGGGCAAGATAACTTTTTATCGTGCGCTTCGA
>JACQKJ010000044.1 GCA_016204595.1 Candidatus Komeilibacteria bacterium
GGAAACGATCGCCCAAATCGCTTCCGCGTATGAACCGGTCTATGACTTTGCCACGATCCGCGCCGGCAAGGAACTGATATTCATCTACGACCATGAGACCGACGAGCTGAAAAAGATCGTCTATGAGCCGACGACTGAAGAGCAGGTCGCACTCTCCCATGACGAGAACGGGTGGCATGCGTCGAAAGATCAGATCGTCTACGAGACCAGACGCAAAAAAGTCAACGGCACTATCGAGAGCTCGCTCTATGAAACAGCGCTTGAGCAACATCTCGATACGCGAGCCATCATCGGACTTGCCGAGGCCTTCGCCTGGCAGATCGATTTTGCGGTCGACATACGGAAAGGAGATACGTTCTCCATGATCTATGAAGAGCGGTACCGAGACGGAAACTACGTGATGCCGGGTAGTGTGCTTGCCGCGGAATTTAATAATGCCGGCACTCCCTACAAAGGATATTACTACACAACCAACAGCGGTCATGAAGGTTTTTATGATGCGGACGGCAATTCATTGCAAAAAATATTCCTGAAGTCACCGCTGCAGTACCGGTACATTAGCTCCGGCTTTACGAGTGCTCGCATCGATCCCATCAACGGACATACAACCCCTCATCGTGCAATTGATTACGCAGCAGTATATGGCACACCGGCTGTGTCAGTCGGCGACGGTACGGTCATACGATCCGGCTGGTACGGAGGATACGGGTACTCGGTGGATGTGAGACACAACGAAATGTACATGACCCGTTACGGGCATTTCTCACGGCTTGCGGTCAAGGCCGGACAGAACGTGACGCAGGGTCAGATCATAGGCTACGTCGGCTCGACCGGCCACTCGACCGGACCGCACCTGCATTATGAACTGTGGAAATTCGGCTCGCCAATTAATCCACTCACGGTGGAGCTTCCTTCGACCGAAGGGCTGCCTGCCGATATACTTCCGGCGTTTCAGGAGTATATAAAGCAGTTTGAACTGTAATGCAGGAATGAGTAATGAGGGACGTGGAACGAGAAGTCTGTACTCGTTACTCATTCCTCGTTTCTTGTTCCTGGTTACCCGTTCCTAATTCCTGCTATACTTACGTTATGATCATCGGTATTGACGCGACGCGGGCGAACAAAGCGCAAAAAACCGGGGTTGAATGGTACTCCTATCATTTGATACGCGAACTCGCAAAACTTCCGACCGACCACGTGTTCAGATTATACTTCAGAAATACACCTGAACCTGGCCTTGCGAACCTCGGTCCGAACCTAGAGTACCGCATTTTGCACTGGCCGTTTAAATACCTGTGGACGCAAAAAAGGCTTTCCTGGGAAATGCTGATGCATCCGCCTGATCTGCTCTTCATTCCGGCGCAAATAATCCCCTTGCTTCATCCGGTGAATACCATCACCACCATCCATGACGTTGCATTCAAACCGTACCCGGAAAGCTACAGCCTACGGAGCCGCTGGTATCTGGACCTTGCCGCGAAGCTGGCCAGAAAGTTGCCGATGGTCCTGACCGTGTCTGAATTTTCAAAAAAAGAGATAACGAAATATTACGGCATCCCTCCCGAACGCATCACGGTGACCTATCTGGGCTACGAGCATGAAACCCGCATCCCGACCATGGACGCGACCATCAGATTCGCCATACGAGAACCGTACCTCCTCTACATCGGCCGGTTGGAACGCAAAAAAAATATCAGAGCGCTTATCAAGAGCTTTGATCTCATAAAAAAAGAATCATGGGGCCAACGCCAGCATCTGGTGCTTGTTGGAGCGAAAGGATACGGCTGGGACGAGATCAACAAACTTATCAGCGCCTCGGCCAATAAGGACGACATCATAATCGCCGGATGGGTCACGGAAGCGGAGAAACACAGGCTCCTCGATCATGCGACTGCCCTTATCATGCTGTCGGCCTATGAAGGATTCGGTCTGCCGGTGCTCGAAGCCATGGATGCGCGCACGCCGGTGATCACAAGCGACCAGGCGGCGCTGCCCGAGATCGGCGGTACGGCAACGTTACGAGTACCGCGAGGTGACGCGCGAGCCGTGCGCGACGCGCTTCGCGACATTATCTTCAACACTGAGCTGCGCAACAAACTGCTGGATGCAGGAGCGGCGCGCGTGAAGCAATTCACCTGGCGCGCGACCGCAGAAAAAACCCTCGCTGCTTTTGAAGAACTTCTCAAACACTCGTAATGTCTTCCCATATCCTCATCGTGTATAACCCTTCGTCCGGGAGAACGCGCGCGCAGGAGCCTTGGAAACGTCTCGTAAACCTTCTCCCCGATTTCGTGTGCACATCACTCAACATACGGACCGAGCGAGCACAACTACGGTCGACGCTTTCGCAGTGCGACATCGCCGTTGCAGTGGGAGGTGACGGGACTGTTCGGGAGGTCATTCAGGAACTCGCCGATCTTCGGAAAAAAATCCCTCTTGCCATACTGCCGACCGGATCGGGAAACCTGTTGGCGCGAAGCTTGCATCTTCCGTCATCCCCGCGCGCCCTTTCGCGGCTCATCCGCAACGGCACTTCCGTATCCATCGACCTTGCGCAGCTCGACACCGGAGAGTACTTCGCAGGCGCATGCGCCCTCGGGTACTTGAGCGAGCGGGTCGGCGCAACCGGCCAACGCATGAAACATATATTCGGTTTCGCGGGCTATCTCTGGTTTTTCTTTCTGCGGCGCAGAGTACCGCAGTACCGATTTTCCATACGCGCCGGTAACAGGGACTATGAAGAAATCGGTCATAGCGTTTTCATACTGAACGCCTCAAATCTCTTCGGGATCCATTCGCGTAATGTCGAAAGCCTGCATGATGGCCTGTTTGAACTCACCGTCGCCAAGAACAAGTCGTTATTTTCATTTCTGCGGCTCGTACATGACTTCTATTTTGAACGTAAGGGCAGCGCGCGGTTTTCTTTGCTCCGCGGGAATGATTTTACTGTCGCCTGTAGCGAGCCGCTGCCCGTGGTCCTGGACGGCGAGATGTTGCACGATAGAAAAAAGATACGTCTGACCGTACTTCCTGCTGCACAGCGCATTATGGTATCGAAGGCGTATTCAGAGTATCGAAGATAGTGCGGGCATTTGCCGCCATCGTGGTCACATACCCGTTGTGGTCCTCAATGCCGCCGAACGCATCCAAACTCTCCATTGCTATTCTCTTCGAAACGACTACCGGCAAGATCGGCGACGGGTCTATGGTCACGTCGGAAAAAATAGTGCGTATCCCGAACTTGGATATCAAATTTCCCAGCTCTTGCTGATCCGTGTCTGATATGCCCCCTGTCGGCGCATACCAAACGATCGAAAGCCCGTAATCCCTGGCAAAATACGACCAATCATACCCATAGACCGCCATGGTGCGTACCTGCAACTGCCCCATCAAGTCGCGGATATTGGTATCAAGCGCGGCAAGAGCTGCTTGAAACTGGACGCGGCGTTTTTCATACGCTGCCGCATGCTGCGGGTCCAGTTGAGAAAGCTTAGCCGCGACGGAGTCCGTTATATGCATGGCCTCTTTCGGCGAAAGCCAATAAAAAGGATTTGCGGTCGATCCTTGCTCAAGGATCAATTCAACGTCAGTATCAACGACCGTCAATCGGTCCGTCATTGCCGCGGGAATCCCGTCCGCATCGAACCCGTGCCCTACGGCAAAAACGGTCTTAAACTGCTCAAAATCTGTTTTGGCATACCGCGCTGCCATATCCTCCGCGGGCTGGCCTTCGGGCAACAATAACGTAACGTCAACCGTGTCTCCTCCGATAGACCGCACGATATCATAGAGCGGGAATATGGTTGCAGCGACCCTGATACCCGCAACACTCTGGGACGGTGAGTTTCGTTGTATCACATTCACGAATAAAACAGCCCCAACCACAGCGGTGCCAATAAGCACAAAAAAAATATAAGATTGTTTCGAAAATTTCATGATCATAGTATAGCAC
>JACQKJ010000045.1 GCA_016204595.1 Candidatus Komeilibacteria bacterium
GAGTATGGGGCGGATGTCCACTTTCTTTTTTGGAGCGTACGACTGCATTGCGGTGCGCAGACCGGACATGAATTGCAGACGAAGCGTCGTATCCAGATTGATGATCCGAATACCGCTCGCAATCGCCTTCCTGATTTCATGGTCCTCGACGCCTGAACCTCCGTGCAATACCAGAGGCACGCGCACGCGCCTACGGATAGCGGTTAAACGCTCAAAATCAATTTTTTCTTTGCCTTTGAAATAACCATGCGCCGTGCCTACGGCGATGGCGAGCGTATCGACGCCCGTATATGCCACGAACTCGGCGGCTTTCACCGGATCGGTCATGAGCATCCGCAGCTTCCTGCGATCAAAATGGATCTTGGTCATGCCTTCGTATCCCAGCAAATAGCCAAGCTCGCCCTGCACAGCAACGCGATGCTTGTGTCCGAAAACAACCGCTTGTTTGGTCAGTGCGCAATTCTTTTCCCAGCTCTGTTCAGATGCGTCCATATGCACCGAGCGGTATCCAAGAGCGATGCAGCGCTTCAGGATGTTGAAATGCTTACCATGGTCAAGATGCGTGACAACCGGGACTTTTTTCGCGTGAGTAGCCGCGACCGATTCCATCATTTCCAGGATCGTCGTATGCCCAGCGTACTCTATAGCGCCCTCCGATGTCTGAATAATGACCGGCGAACGCACTGCCGCGGCAGCCGAGAGCACTGCTTGGACAGTTTCAAGATTCGTCACGTTGAACGCAGGAAGAGCATATCTCCCCCGCTCTGCCCTTTCCAAAAGCGGTAGTAATGAGGCGATCATGTGAATGATGCCAGTAGTTTAATAAAATTCTCCGCGTGAATGCTTGCCGCTCCGACCAGAACGCCGCGGATACCGGGGATTGTCGTGTAGTTCGCGATATTGCCCGGGTCAACACTGCCGCCATAAATAACCCGTATCTGCGTGGCTATGGTAGCAGGCGGATACAAATCAATCAATGACTGCCGAATGACCTGTATCGCCCGCTCCGCCTGAGCAGGGTCGATCGCCTGGCCCGTGCCGATGACCCATACGGGTTCGTACGCGATGACCAGTTTGTTGTCAGGTCCGAGGGTAATGCCCTTGAGCCCTTCAACGACCTGGCGCATGAGAATCAGTTCCGTGTGCCCTATCCTGCGTTCGTCGTACGTTTCGCCCACGCATAGGACCGGCGTCATGCCTTGCGACAGAGCCGCCTTCACTTTCATGTTCACCAACTCATCGGTCTCATGCAAATGCGTTCGGCGTTCGGAATGCCCGACAATAACCAAACGCACGCCGAGCGCCGCAAGCATTGAGGCTGATATTTCTCCGGTGTAGGCGCCCTTTTCCTGCCAGAACACATCCTGCGCTCCGAGCTGTAGAGCGCTTCCCGACAATGCCTCGCCGACTGATGCCAAAGCATCGTAGGAAGGACATACCACTACTTCCAGATTCGGGGCCAAACGGATGCCAGCCAGCTTTTTCCGAAGCTCATCCGCGAGGGCGCGGCTTGCGAACGCATCAAGATTCATTTTCCAATTGCCGATGATAATATGTCCGTCATGCATAGTGTAACAATACTACAGAATCTGCATCACTGCCATGTAAAATTATCCCACACCCAGAAGCTCAGCATTTTGAAATCCTGAAAGCGGTCCGGATTGGTAGCGCTGCCCAGAACCACGCCCAGCACCGGATGTTCGGCGGCGCGCGTTACCTGCGCCACGATGTTGTATCCGGAATCAGTCACATAGCCGGTTTTGCCGGCGATCACCGTCAGTATGCCGCCGATGAGCTGATCCGTCGTTTTGAGCTCGTGCGCGGTTCCGCTGACCGACGTGAGATCATACGTCCGTCTCCGGACAAGCGCTGCGACATCCGGTACAGCGAACGCATGCGCCGCGAACACCAGCACCTCCCGTGCCGTCGAAATGTTTTCGTTGGAGAGGCCGGTCGGATCGGCGAATCGCGTGTGCGTAAGTCCCAAGCCGCGAGCTTTCTGATTCATGCTTGACACGAAGGATTCATGCGGCAATCCGGTCGCGCGAGCGAGCGCTGTTACGGCGGTGTTGTCAGACGCGATGAGAGTGGCAGCGAGCAGATCAGCCGCTTTCACTTCCTCTCCGACGACAAAATTATTATATCCGAAATCGCTGTAATCGTCTTGCGTGATCGTCACGACGGTCGTGAGGTCAATATGCGTTTCCAAGGCGACGATGACGCTCATCAGTTTCGTAATGCTCGCGATGGCACGTACTTCGTCGGCGTCTTTTTCCCACAGAACCGCTTTGCTTACCGGATCAATCATGAGAGCCGCCTCTGACGTCAGCACCGGTCCAAGCGAATCGTTCAGCATGCGGACCGGCGCTTTCTCATGCGACGATGACTTTTTCAGATTGACGAATTCCGTACTGCTGGTTCCTGTTCCTTCACGATGCCACGACAACAGCGCCGGAGCAACCGGCGTCAAAGGAGTCGCGGAAAACTGGAGCAGAGCGAGGAGAGCCAATGTCGTAAGATACCAATTCATGGGTTATTGCTGCATCTCGGCAACGCGCTCAAGTGCCTGCTGCAAACTTTCATGATCATGCAGACGCCGGAACTCCGGAAGTTCCTCGACTTTATTGATGCCTAGGAAACGCAAAAAATCCATGGTCACCGAATACGTGGTCGCAAGCCCGCCGCGTTCTTCCTTCGTCTCCACAAGCCCCCGTATCATGAGATTGCGAAGTATGAGGCTGCAATTCACGCCGCGTATCTGCTCCAGCTCTTCCTTCGTCACCGGCTGGCGGTACGCGATGATAGTGAGCGTTTCCAACGACGGCTTGGTCAGCTCGCCGGTCGTTTCATCCTTGATGAAGTCGGCTATGAGCGCCTTATTATCCGGGTTCGTCGAGAACTGCACTTTCTGGTCATTGACAAGCACGTGGATGCCGCTTTCCTTGCGATTGTACTGCTTTTCAAGCTCCGCAACGGCATTCTTCAATTCATCACCGGAGCACGACAATAATTTCGTCAGTGTCACGTACGGCATAGGTTTGCCTGCGACCAACAGAAGGCTTTCCAGCTTTGAGGTAAGTGACATAGATCAGTTCTTGCGAATGGTTATTTCCGAGAACATAGCCGTCTGTTCAACTGCGACATGCCGCGTCTTCACCAGCTCCAATAATGCGAGGAAGCTCACGATAATATCCTGCTTGTTTGTTTTATCGTAGAGCCGGTGGAAATGAAATATACCGCGTTCGATGGCGTCTTTGAGCGACTGAATCTTTTCACGTATGGAAATCGTGTTCTTCAGAAAGATCTTGGGTAAACGGATAATAACCTCGAGCTTTCCGATGACGAGCTTGAAGGCGTCCGCAAGCGCATGCGTCGTGAGATGTTGCGGTGGGGAGAAATGCTGTTCGCGAGGAAGTTTCAAGGGTACCGAGCGGACATAACTGAACTTTTTTTTGCCGATCATCTTATGGATGACCTTGCTTGCCTGATAATACTCGCGATAGATCTTGAGCTGCTGCTCCAGATCGCCCTCCTCTTCCTCGAGCTCGAGCGACGGCAGGAGATACTTCGATTTGATATAGATCAATTTTGCCGCGACAACGAGGAAATCCGCGATCTCTTCTGCGGGAAGTACCTCTTCCTGTTCTTGCAGATATGCAAGGTACTGGTCCGCCACCTTTGCCAGCGAAATAGTGGTGATGTCCAGCTTCTCGTCCTCGATGAGCTTCAACAGCAAATCAAGCGGACCTTCGAACTGTTCTACGCTGAAACGGTAGTCAAGCATAAAAAAGTAATGGGTAATCAGTAAAAGGTAATCGGTAATTTGTAATCTGTAATTCGTATAGATACTAAATATCTATCTCCAATCCCTCATTACTGATTACCAATTACTCATTACTATTGAAATTTATCTTCTCTTCTTAGATGATTTCTTCTTCGGTGCTTTTCTAACAACCTTCTTCGCAATCGTCACCACC
>JACQKJ010000049.1 GCA_016204595.1 Candidatus Komeilibacteria bacterium
GCCTGTCAGTATCTGTATGCCGAATCCTTCTACGAATAAGAATTCGGAGGCAATGAGCGCGACGAGCGCGACGACCAGCGCCTGCGCGCCGATGAGTTTAATGTTGAAGACCCGGTACTGGACGATGAGGTACGAAAGGAATGCGATGAAAACCGGCATGCCGAAGAGTCCCCATTGCGGGAGACGCCAGTCATCGGAGAAACTGCCGACAATGTTCCCCCACGAGAGGGTGAGGAGAAAGAGGAGCACGCCGGCTGTCGCAACGATGATCTGGCGACGGACGTGCCTGTCTTTTGCTTTCATATACTGTTCAATGGCGAATACGGCTATCCAGAGTGTATAAAACACTTCCGCGAGGTAGCCGTAGTGTGCGAGAGGCCCTTCGAGCGCTTCCCTGTCACAGTTTGAGAGAATGTAGCCGACAAGGGAGAACGATGAGAATGCCAAGAGAATAGTAGGGATAAGAGGGAGTGTTATGAGTATCTTTTGCCGCAGTGAAATATCCTTTCCGGTCAGGAGCGCATAGGTGAAATACAGCATTCCCGCATAAATGAAGGGTTCAATCAGGACAAGGAGCGACCAGAAGAAAATGGTGAAATGCGGTTTGTCTGTGGCCCACAAAATGAGATCGAAAAACACCCATGCTGAGAAAAGCATGGTGGTGGCGAAGAGTATCCTGCTTGCAAGCTGTCTCGGGTTCTTCCAGATAATGAAGAAACCGATGAGGAGCGAAAGGGCGAGCGGCGTGAGGTGCGAATAGTAGATAAACGGGTCGAATACGTTTTCGGATACAAAAAAGTACCGGACGGAATCCCATTCGCAGGCATTCATCAGTTCCTGGATTGTTTCGGGGTACATAGTGTTCACGATTCAAGGTTCTCAGGCAGGGGTACGTATCGTTCTATCTCCTCGTCGTTTGTGAAAATCGTAAAGTCATGCAGGACCGTTATTTTCCAGTATCCCCACATCACAGATAACGCGATAAATGCTATCAGCGCCACAAGAAAGATTTCCGATGCAGTGCGTTCGTTGAACGCGTGGGTTTTTGGTGTCATGTGCGTTTTTGTCTCCTGCTTTTCTTATACATGCTTTGGAAATATGTCGGGATGTACGGCAAATATTTCCTATATGTAGTATACGGCAAGAATTCGATGGAGCGGACGACTTTGCGGCATTTCTTCGTGCGGCATGAGCACGGCATACTCCACAGCGGCTGGGGCTCGATGGTGGAATAGTCAATCGTAATCTCCTCCCCTTTCTTGATGTCCCGGAGTGCGTACATACGCGTTTTGCCGCGTATGCCTGTATTGGGATCGCATGAGTGGTTGAGACGATGCAGAGGCGGACGCGGATCAAACCATGTGTATTTCGTGCGGCCAATCCATACCGCGTGCTTCTGCGCCTGTTTTTTTGTTTCTACGCGGATATATCGTACGGGGCCGCGGACTGTCGTAACCAGCTTTCCCTTTTTAAAATCTTTTCCGGCGACAACCCCTAAGCCTGCAATTTTGCTCCTGCCTACGTAGACCTGTTTCATATGAGAGAAAGGCCCTGCCGGAGCCGCCACGTTGCCGTATGGGTGGCAATGAATGCGTGCACGCCGAGATTAATGAGCGGGTAGAGCATGAGCTCACTGAATCCGCCAACCTCTACGTATGTGGCGAATGTGAGCATGAAGTAGGCGGATGTCCACACGATCCACGGCATCGCGTGTTCGGTCTGCGGATGCAGGTACACCTGCCTAAGGAGCGGGAAAAATGCCGTAAAGATTCCGATGTTCCAGCATACGAGGATGATGATGTCGGCCAGATCTTTTTGCGCCTCGAAGATGATACCGTTCACCAAGAGGAACCACGTCGAAAGATAGATGACGGTGAGAAAGACGTCGAAGCCGAAGGAAAAACGGTCCAGCAAATGTTCCGGCCACCACGAGCGTGTGTTGCGCAGGGTTGAGACGGCGACCACGATACTCGAGAGTGCACAGGCGGCAGGGAGCGCCAAAAGCGCGAGGCTCGCGTCTCTGTCCCATTCGAGCACAAAGATGAGGCTCGTCCCATAGGCAAACATGAGCCATGAGGTGGGATTGGGCAGGATATCGCGCCGCAGAATCTTGCTTCCGTAGAAGGTATAGCCGGCTATCTGCAAAAGTGCAGCAAATACGCCCAGCTGGAGAGCCTCCATTGAGTAAATGTAGAGCCTGAAGGCCTCAGATTCAACTCAGGCCTGTGTATGGCGTTCAACTGCTTCGCACGAACGCGAGCGCGGCAAATGCGCTGATGAGCCAGAAAAAGCGGTATGTTTCGCCGAAGATTTCCTGCACCTGCGGCCCAAACTGCCAGAGTGATTGCAGGGGCGGCGTTGCCACCCACATTGTGACCACGACTCCGGCTGCAGCGACGCCCGCGATTGCGGCTTGAATCGTCAATCCCTCCTCCCCTCCCCACGTGAGCCCGATGCGCCCGAGAAAC
>JACQKJ010000002.1 GCA_016204595.1 Candidatus Komeilibacteria bacterium
ATTTTGTATAATTGCTGCATGTGTTCGTCTTCGAGGGGCACAACGTGCTCCTCGAGGCGCTTCATCGCGTCCGCAAGGGTCGGTACGATCTTTTTTGTGCTGACCACGAAGATGAGATTCGGAGAGCTGTACACAACATGCGGCATCTGGCTTCCGGTGTTCGAGCCGATCACAAACTCACCGTTCTCCGCTAGAGCATGGACACTGCCGAGGTAATAATCAGAGGTGAGCGCCTGCCTACGAAGCAGCGCCTGTTTTGCCGGATCTTTTTCGGCAAGGACCGCTTCCTTCGGATTCACCCAGCCGTGATCGCCTGATTTGAGGTAGTCGATGTAGCCAATCTGCTCGAGTGTCACCGAAGAGCCGTTCATGACTGATGCACCAGCAGGGATGAATTCCTTGATCTTTGCCAAAGCTTCGGCTCCGGTGTTTACGACAAACACTGCAAAGCCCTTTTCGACAAGTGCCGCCAGGGTTGCGTCAATGGCTTCTTGGGTGGCGAGTTGATTATAATCCATATACTGATGCGAGCGAAAAAAGGGATGAGTTCGGGCGGCGGGCATGCGCTGCATGCCCGCCGGTGGTCCCAGAGTTCAGGGGAGTTTCGGACAACTCACAAGGCATTCGCTGCCTTCACTGCCCTCGGATTGACAATCTCCATCGCAAATGGCAGGGAAGTCAGGTTCAAGCGGGTTGGGTTCTTGCGGAGTACCATTGCCACACGAAACAACTGTTTTCCCCGTCCGCAGGCGCACGAACACTTCCGGTAGCTCGGGCCTTTCTTTGCTTTTCATGCTCCCTCCTCAGGGTACAATGAACGTTGCTACCGTAAGTGTACTCGTCCTGAAAAACAAATCCAGTACCGCGTACTATGCCTGAAAAGGGTCAAAACAAAAAAAATCCTGACGAAGCGTTTCTTTGAAGCAGACTAGATGCGCCGTTTGCTGGCTTTTCGCGCCAGCATCTCAGCCTTTACCGCAAGTCGCTTCTTGGTCTTCTTTGAACGCGACTTCTGCGGCCTGCCGAATGCTTTTCGTCGTTTTGCCATATAGTGCAGTATACACTATTTATGAGAGGTCGTGTACTCCTCTCTCGCGGGAAGTCGATCTATATGCTTGACTTTTGAACGTTAACGTCATAAAGTCCAGAGTTCCCCGACCATGGACATTATACGAACGTTCCTTACCAAATAGGGGGTACCAAGTGAGGAGAATCTGTGTTTTTCTTTCAGGCAACGTTACCGATGCGAAGTATGCGGAACCAGCAAAGGCATTTGCCCGCCTCATGGTGAAGAATGGGTACGGACTCGTGTGGGGAGGTACGAATCTCGGCCTTATGAAAATAGTCTGCACTACCGTGCAGGAAGAAGGCGGCCATCTCAGCGGAGTCACCATGGAACTTCTCAAGGACTCGCGCAAACTGGACGCGGATGAGATGACCATTGCTCCGGACCTGTCCGAGCGGAAAAAACTTCTCCTTGAGAAATCCGATGCAATCGTCGTCATGGTAGGCGGTATCGGCACGCTCGATGAAGTCACCGAAGTGCTTGAGCTTAAAAAGCACGGTGCACACAACAAGCCGATCGTATTCTTGAACACCGACGACTTCTTCGGTGGATTGAGGCAGCAGCTGGAAAGAATGGAGAGCGAGGGCTTTCTTCCCAAGAAGATAGCGGACCTCGCCTGTTTCGCCGATACCCCCGAGGAGGCAATTGAGTATATCGAGAGAAATCTGTAAGAGAGCGAAGTCCGCATTAAAAAAAGGAGGAACCATTGCAGAAGGACCTTTTGCGAGTTGCTCTTTTGATATCAGGCGGAGCCTCGACCGCGTGCCGGGTCATCACTGACTGGCGGGCGGGCGCATTACCGATCGACGTCACCTGCGTCATCTCAAGCCGCAGCACGACCAAGGGTATCGAGAACGTGGTCAAGGCGGGGATGCCGAAAGACAAGGTTTACCTGGTCCGTACCAAAGACCACGGTGGCGCGAACGAAGCGTTCGGCCGGGCCATCATAGACATCTTTGACAAAGAAGGTGTTGATATCTTCGGCCAGGTTGGCTGGATGCCCACAATGCCACCAAATGTTTTGCGGCAATACAAAGGTTTTAACCAACACCCTGTTCAGCTGGACCCCGGACGCCCAGACTTTGGCGGAAAAGGGATGCATGGGCGCGCAGCCATCGATGCGGTGCGGCGTTTCACGATCTACGCCAAGGTCGAACCAGTGATCGAATCCACGATCCACTTCGTCGACGAGCAGCTCGACCATGGCAGGATCATCAAGACCCTTCCCATGCTTTTTTCGAGAGAGGCAACCACTGAACAGATCCAGAGGGCACTGCTGCCGCGCGAACACGACAATGTCGTTGCAAGCCTTGCGTTGCTCGCAAAGCACCACCTCGACAGGGAGCCGGTCTTGCATATCAGCCGGCGTATCTCGACCGACTACCGCCTTATCCGACCGGAGCATTTCCCGCTCCTTGAGCAGGCCAAGCAGGAGGCTATCGCTAACTATCCAAACGGATGAAGCGACAAAATGAAAAAAAGCGGTCGTACGCTGTGCGGCCGCTTTCTTTTTTTACACCATACGCTATTCCTTCATCATTGCAAGCCAGCTCTTGCCCCGCTCCTCTGGTTCCCATACAATGAATGAGAAAAGGTAACGAAAAAATCGAAGGCATGAAAACCCTCGATTTTTTCTTGGCCCTCGACCGCACCTCGGTCGACTTGGCAAAATTTTCATTGCTCCGAGTCGTAGAGGACGTTAGAACCAGCCTAGGGGCGGCATAGGGAAGTTCATCTTTTTTTAAGGGTTATATCTCGCTACATATAGATTCAAGGCGCATAAAAGACCTCTTGTATTTTTTCTTGGGGCTGCTATAATGGGTGTGACTTTGTAGCGATGAGATGGACAAACTTACACCCATTAAGGTACTAAATAAGCTAACTCAAAGGAAGTTAGCCATTTTTTCTATCCAGGATTTTGCCAGGATAGTCAATACTAGCCCAAAATCAGCCAAGGCTTTTTTGAGCAGACATACTCGCTCCGGGAATTTTGCCCGGATTAAACAGGGTCTATATATTGCAACTGCCAATGAGCCTGCCAAATTTGAGATTGCAAATAACTTAGTGCGCCCGTCTTATATTTCTTTTGAAACGGCACTATCCTACCACAAAATAATACCTGAGACTGTCTATTCGATTACATCAGCTACAACTCAACGATCCCAGTCTTTTGGCATTAGAGAACAAAGCTATCAATTTTATAGAATAAAAAAAACACTATACTTTGGTTATACACCCATCAAACTAAGAGGGTCGGTAATTCTTATGGCGACACCAGAGAAAGCATTGCTGGATTATGTATATCTAGTTTCATTGAAAAAGAAGGATACTGTAGAGCGAATTGATTTAAAAAAGGTTGATACTGATAAACTCGGCAAATTTGTAGGCGTTATGAAGAGAAGACTGAGAAAACA
>JACQKJ010000047.1 GCA_016204595.1 Candidatus Komeilibacteria bacterium
GCAAAGAACATTGACCCCGTTAGAAGTCCGATATGACAACTACTTGTAGGCGATACTATGTCTAGTCATGAAAAACAGTATCATGTATAGAAATTCGGTAGATGACTTCTAAACGGGGTTGACAGGGAACTTTTTTTCGGCTATGGTTATTAGATTTTTTAAATATGATCATTACCGAGCAAACAGATATCACAAATCTGCTTGCAGCTAGCCGGAGGGTGTTGGTTGTAGCAAAAGATAACCCGGGGCACGATGAGGTCGCTTCCGCATTAGCGTGGGCGCTCTGGCTTACGGAACAAAAGAAAGATCGGGTGGATGTCTACGTGCATACGCCGAGCAAGAACCGATTCAAGTTCCTCCCTGGTTTTTCGGATATCCGTGAGCAGGTGCAATCAGCGGACGAATTCATCATCAAGATCAATGTCGCAAAGACCAAGGCAAAGGAATTGAGCTATGACGTCAAAGGAGAAACACTTGAGGTCAAGATCAAGCCCGAGGGTGGCAACTTCAGTCCGCGGGACGTATCGTTCGCTGAAAGTTCATTTGGATACGATGTGATCATCACACTTGGCGCGACAGAACTTGCAGCATTGGGAAGCGTTTTCGAGAACAACAGGGAACTTTTTTTTAATACGCCGATTATCAATATTGACCGCCAGAGCAGAAACATCCGCTACGGGCATATCAATGCGATCTATCTCATGGCAACGTCGATTGCCGAGATAACGTATCGCATTATCGAGAAGCAGATCACGCCGGATATCGCGACGTGTTTGCTGACAGGTCTGATCGCCGCGACCAACAGTTTCCAAACTCCGCAAGTGAACCCGGATACCCTGCACCTTGCCAGCGAACTCATCGTCGCTGGTGCTGCGCGCGAGGAGATCGTGAACCACTTGTATCGCACCAAGAACATGGACAAGCTCAAGATATGGGGGCGGGTGCTTTCTCGTTTACAGCAGGTTGCTACCCTTATCGTGTACTCCGACCTGACTCATGACGATATTGAAGGAAAGGATGTTGACTTGCCCGGGCTTGTGGAGGATTTGATTCTCGCCAGTCCCGAGGCGCACATTGTCCTTTTCTTTTTTGAAGCAAAAAAAGCGAGACGCGCGTGTATGTATACGCCCGGGAAAATTATGATCTATCCCAGCTGCTGCAGCAATTCGCGCCAGAGGGCAACCGCAAGCAGGTCGTGGTAACGATTCAGAAAAATCGAGTCGATGCCGAAAGAGAGCTCCTCGCGCATCTGCGCTCAAAACTCAAGCTCATTAGCCGTTAGCTCTCGTTAGAGGGCGCCGGCAAGGTTGTTAACAAGAAATCCTGCGATTGAATACGCCATCAAGATAAGAAGCAGGCCGGTAACGCCTGCGCCGATCATTTTTTTTGCTTCAGCAATACGATCTTCGTTGCCTCCGGAGGTCATCCATTTGAGGCCGCCCGCGAGAATGATGAGAATGAGGATGATGCCAAGGAATCCTACGAAGACACCAACAAGATTACCAATGGTTGTGGGCAAGGCCTGACTGCTGAAACCGGCGAAGTCAGCGGGAATGTCAACTGAAACTTGCGCCAAAGCAGCCCTTGCCGGCGCGAAGAACGTGATGAAGAACGCGATAAGGAGCATAGGCATAATCTTTTGCGTATTGTAATGAGAAGAGACTCTTAAGTAAGTATGCACCCGTACAGCACAAAAACACAACCCCGCCCTGCACCATACGGTGCAGGGCGGGGCAACCCCCTTCTTTGTATTTTTGACCATACGTTCGCCAAAATATTACATACATATCAAACCAACCCCGATACCGCGCCCTTCGGGCGCGGGTGGGTTTATTGACTTAATCAGCTAAACTTTGCATACTTGCCACAGTCCGGGCCCGTAACTCCCTGTACTAGTCGCTCCCTGTAATAGAAGCTTTGCTTCATTACAGGGCAGGCAGTGGTTAGAGAAAGATAATTTGATATCTTGGGAGCATAGCTCAGTTGGTTACCCCGCTACTAGACGCTCCCTGTAGTAGAAGCTTCGCTTCACTACAGGGCGGGTCGCGTCAGTACGGGGCAGGGAGCACCTTTGCATAAGAAATTTGTGGGCCAGTAACTCAGCGGTAGAGTGCCACCCTTATAAGGTGGAAGTCGATGGTTCGATCCCATCCTGGCCTACCATGTACCACTCGTTCTCTCGCTGTACCCGATCACTTCGGGTACATGGCGGAGCCATCAAACGAGCAGAAAATCAGGAAGAGTGGTACATGCCCTGCACCGGAGCCGATAGGCGACTGGTACAGGGCAAAAGAAGATTATCGAGGTTCAAACCTGGCCTACCAGAAACAATCCCAGTATGCCACGAACAAAAATAGTTATTTCCATTCTTGTAGCGCTCGTTGCCATTGGTGCGGGTATTTTTCTCTGGGTACGACAGGGCAGGGCGGCAATCGGCAGCTTGAATATCTATACCGGATCGGTCACCGTACTTCAGGGGGAAGCTGGTGTTGTCGTCGGTGCCACCGGGATGAAAGTACAGGTGGGTGACGTTTTGAAAACAGGACCGAGCAGCCGCATCTCGGTCATTCTCAATGACGGGTCGGTTATCAGGCTTGAAGAAAACAGCGAGGCTGAGGTTTCTGTGATGGCATATCGAGGTAATAAAATCGGTGAAGCGCTTTTCAAACTTCATTATGGCAACCTCTGGTCAGACGTGCAGCCGGTGGCGCCGAGCGGGAAGTATCAGATTGAAACGCCAGCTATCGTTGCCTCTATCCGGGGCACGAATTTTAATGTTTCGTATGTAAGCGGAGTACATACGGTTGCAGTGGCGCAAGGAACAGTCGGCGTGGCGCTGCTGTCCGATCAAGGAAATGAGAAAAGACTGACCACAGGATCTGCTTTTGCGATTCATGACGAGGCGCTGCAACCGGACTTTGATCGCGGCCCAGAAGGCTGGAGTGACGAAGCAGCATCTGATGGCTGGACGCAATTCAACGTGCAACAGAGCGGTTTGGAACCATATGATACTTCTCCTGCGGTCGACGAAACCGCAGCCGCAACGTCAACTGAGCCAGTAGCAACATCCACTGCTCCGGCTGCGAATAGCAACGCAAATATCAATACGCTGCCCAAGAATACCAATACCAATCAGCAACCAACAAGTACCAATACTTCAAGCAACACGAATCAACCCACGCCGACAAATAGTACGCCCACACCACAGCCCCCTGCAAAAAAATTAATATCTATCCTCCTATTACCCAAGCAGGCAAGTGTAAAATTGAACGGAACAGTCCAGTTGTCGGCAACCGGGCGCTATAGCGACAATTCTTTGGTCACGATCACCGGTCAAGTTTCATGGATTCAGAAACCGGACATTGGGACGCTTTCGAAGCAGGGGCTGTTTCAAGGAACGCAGGGCGGTCAAACTGCTATCCAGGCAAGTCTTGATGGTATTTTTTCGAATGAGATCGCGATCACTGTCGAAGGCGCGGTACAGCCGCCAGTCAAGACAATTACGGCGCTGCGCGTGAGTTACGCAAAGCAGCCAAGTACTGGTATCGCCTACGGATTTCCGAGTTCTCAATTTAACGCAATCGCATACTATTCGGATAATTCGAACGAAGACGTGACCCAGCAGACTACCTGGAGCGTTGTCACAGGTACTGCTCAAGGGAGTATTACCGGTTCTGGATCGTATACGCCGCACACGCAAGGCATTGATACGGTACGCGCGGAATTTAACGGGCTTCAAACCGATACCCAGATTCAGGCACCGTAACTATGAAAAAGTTTTTTGTATCGGTCGCAGCGTTCGTCGTGTTCGCATTGATTGCGCTGCTCCCCTATGTTGCATCACTGGAGCTGAAAGCGCTTGATGTATTCAGGGCTCCGCATGCGCCGCATCCGGATATCGTGATTCTGGCGATCGATAATAAAAGTTTGCAGGCGATCGGTCGCTGGCCATGGGACAGGAACGTACATGCTCAACTTTTAGAGAAAATGAGCGCTTCCCATCCACGAGCACTTGCTTTTGATGTTGATTTCGTTGAGCAGCAAGATGTTGAGAATGACGATGCATTCGCAGCCGCCCTGCAGAACGTTTCTTTCCCGCTCATACTGTCGGCGTCAGCTGTGTATACGCGGGGCAGTACCCAGCCGACGCGTTTTCTCTATCCGCTACCGCAATTCACCCAGGGTACACACGTCAGCACAGGCGGTACCAATGTCACCATAGCTCCTGATGGCTTGGCGCGAACCATACCAGGGCAGGAAACGGCAGAAAATACAGTTATGCAGCCGTTTGCCGTTGCTATTGCACACGCGATCGGCGCGACCGTTGCTTCTTCCGATGGCGGCATCATCAACTTTGCTGGCCCTGCAGGAAGCTTCCCAACCTACTCCATATCAGATGTTTTGGCTGGTAAAGTGTCGGCATCTGCTTTTGACGATAAGATACTCCTCATCGGGGCAACGGCAAGCGATTTGCATGACGTTGTACAGGTACCGCCCCAAGGCACAGCACTGGCTGGCATTGAGTGGCATGCGAATGTGCTCGATAACCTGTTGCTCGGTCGTTCCGTTACGCCGGTGCCGCGCGTTTCCATTTTTTTCGGGAGCATTATCCTTGGCGTTCTGTTGCTTGTTTTGTTTCAGTTCGTCTCGCAGCGTATGATGCTTTTGGCGAGCGGTATCAGTATCATTGCATTGCCGGTCGCAAGTTTTTTTTCATGGCGTTCAGGCATCGGCTGGTCATACGTAGTGCCTGAAATTTTCGTCGCTGGTATTTTTTTCTTTGAAAGTCTTTCCCGCTGGTTGTACGCTGAAGCCGAGCGACGCAAGCTCCGGCGCACGATCCAGAATTATTTTTCGCCGCAAGTCGTGCAAACGATCCTCAATGATCCGGTGAGCTTGAAACTGGGGGGTCAACGACGCGAGGTGACGATTTTTTTCTCGGATATCCGGTCATTTACCACGATTACCGAGTCGGCAGACCCTGCAGTACTCTCTAGGCTGTTGCATGAGTACTTCACTGAAATGACCGAGGAGATTTTCGCGACCGACGGCGTGGTCGATAAATTTATCGGTGATTCAATCATGGCGTTCTGGGGAGCGCCGCTTGCACAACAGGATCACGCGGATCGGGCAGTCGAGACAGCCGTTGCCATGATGAAACGGCTCAAGACATTGCAGGAAAAATGGAAGCATGAAGGCTTGCCGGTCATGGATATCGGCATCGGTATTAATACCGGGATGGCGACCGTGGGCAACATGGGTTCTGAAAAGCGCTTCGACTATACCGTGATCGGCGACAGCGTGAATGCTGCTGCCCGGCTTGAAGGACTGAATAAGGAATACAAGACGCACATCATCATTTCTGAAACGACGAAGAATGCGCTGACCAGGAACTTTGCCGTAGAAGAGCTTGGCGACGTGTTGGTTAAGGGCAAGACGCAGTCAATAAAAATTTTCGAGGTCGAGATTTCCTAGGCTTCGTGCACGTACCTGCCGCTTCCTTTTTGCAGAGGAGAAGTGGAGCGCAAGCAAGAATGCTCTTCATGTACCGTGCGCTGCTCCTCCCTTCTATTGTGTGATATACTGATCGCGTGATGTCTCTCAAAAATTTTAATTGGGGGCTGGGCGGATTTATTATCGGCTATCAAGCCATTCTTTTGGTTGCCCTGCCGTTTTATCTCTACTATACGCCGCCGCACTACCCAGTGGTTCTTGCGTCGATCGTGCTCTTCGTATTGACATCGTTCGGTGTCGGTGTGTACCATCGCCATTATTCTCATCTGGGATACAAACTCAATCGCTGGATCGAACCACTCTTTTTATTTTTCGGAACCGCTGCATTCCAGGGAAGTGTCATCATGTGGGCACACGATCATCGCAAGCATCATCGCTTCATTGATACTGATGAGGATCCGTATACGGTAAGCAAAGGTTTCTGGCATGCCCATATGCTTTGGCTTCTGGAAAAATCAAGGCCGCGCGAACTGGAGCGATACGTTCCCGATCTCCTGAAAAGAAAACTTCTCGTATTTCAGGACAAGCATTATCTGGCACTCTCGATAGCCATAAACACGCTCCTGTGTATCGCGGTCGGTGCGATCGTGAATGATTATCTGGGGGCATTCGTGCTTGCCTGGTGGGGAAGGATCTTTGTGTCGCACCATGTGACGTGGTTCATCAACTCGCTTGCGCACTACTGGGGCGAGCGGACCTATTCCAAAGAACTGTCTGCGGTGGACAATTTTATTCTTGCTTTTTTTACCAGCGGTGAAGGATATCATAATTACCATCACACATTTCCGGCAGACTACCGCAACGGGGTCCGCTGGTATCATTTTGATCCGAACAAGTGGCTTGTCTGGGCCTTGAGTAAGCTCGGACTCGCCAAAGGGCTCCTGCGGCATACCGAGTACACGATCCAGCAAAAATTATTGCTCGCAGATCAAAAACTTTTTCTGACAACGCTTGCAACGCAGCCGCTGACGCGCAAGCAGGAACTCGAAGCCCGGTTGCATACGCTCTATGTTTCGCTTCAGGAAAAGATGGAACGCATGAAAACACTTCGAGATGAGCGCAGAGCAGCTTTCAAGGCTCGCCGAAAAAAACTGTCATACGCCTTGCGAGAAATAAAGCGAACTGCTCGCAAAGAATGGCGCCAGTGGCACAAGCTTGGTCGCAGCATTCTCGACGCACAGGAACTGTAGGGCTTTTCATCGAACGCTGATCTCTTTTATCACTCACCTCCGATGCACCAACCTCCAGAGCAAACGAAACATTTTGAAGATTTAGGCATAGCCCGCAATTTTCTTGAAATACTGAAGCGATTGCACTTCACGACGCCGACGCCGATCCAGGAAAAGGCGATCCCCATCGCGATAGCGGGCAAAGATGTCATTGGCGTTGCACAGACCGGCACCGGCAAGACCCTGGCATTTGGTATTCCGATGATCCAGCGCATTGCCATTCATAAAGGCAAAGGTCTTGTGGTCCTTCCGACGCGTGAGCTGGCTCTGCAGGTAGAGGAGGTGCTGCACAAGATCGGAAGTGCTTTGGGACTGCGCAGCGCGGTTTTGATAGGAGGCGCTCCCATGGGCAAGCAGCTGCAGGATGTGCGTAAGGATCCGCACATTATCGTGGCAACACCGGGCCGGCTTCTGGATCATATGGAGCAGCGCACCGTGAGTCTGAGAATAATGACGATCGTGGTACTTGACGAAGCAGATCGTATGCTCGATATGGGATTCGCCCCGCAAATAAAGAAGATCTTGGCCGCCTTGCCGCGCGAGCGACAGATCATGCTCTTTTCCGCGACCATGCCCCAGGACATTGTGCGGCTGGCAACGCAACACATGAAATTACCCCTGCAGATAGAAATAGCGCGGTCCGGCACTGTGGCCGAACAGGTTGATCAGGAATTTTTTATGGTAGCGAAAGAAGACAAGCTGCGTCTTCTTGATACGCTCCTTTCGCAGTATAGGGGAACCATCCTCATTTTCTCGCGCACAAAACACGGGGCGAAGAAGATCTGCCGCTCGGTCGCGGGCATGGGACATCAGGCCGCGGAAATTCATTCAAACCGTTCTTTGAACCAGCGCAAGGAAGCCTTATCGGGATTCAAATCCGGAAAATACAGGCTACTGGTCGCGACCGATATCGCAGCGCGTGGCATTGATGTGACCGGCATTGAGCTCGTCATAAATTTTGATATTCCGGACGATCCGGGAGATTACGTCCATCGTGTCGGACGCACGGGACGTGCCGGCCAGGTGGGGAAGGCGATCACCTTCGTGGCGCCGGACCAGCGCGGCAAGGTGCGCGACATCGAGCGTCTGGTCCGCAAGAATGTAACACTATCTCAGACACCGGAGCTGCCAGCGCACCGTCCCAGCGCGGTTCACTCGCCTGCGCCTCGGCATGCGCGGCACTATGGTGCGCATTCGCCAAGACAGCACCGCAGACGACGGTAGAGTTTGCATAAGAATCTGAACAGGGTGGATACATTTAGATTAATTTTACTTGTAGATTACAATATTTATGGAAATACAAACTTCAGTACAACAGCAATCTCCTGGACCTGAGCTGCAGGAGCATAAACGAATTGATTGGGCGTTTCAGCTGCAACAGTATGGCACAGCGGTTCTTGTCGCTGCTCTGCCATTTGTCGTGCTTTCGGCATATCTTTTTTTCAGGCGAGGGTATTATGATCTCTACATTGCAAATAAAATATTAGCCGGAGTCGGAACGATTATGCTTGGATTGGTCCTGCTCCTTGGGCCGTTGAGTCGATATTTTAATCGATTTGATAAATATGTCCAGTATCGTAAGGAGCTTGGTATTGTTGCTTTTTTTCTGATTCTTGCTCATGTAGTTTCATCATATTATTTCTTGCCGACACATTTTGCCCGAGAACGTTTTTATGCTGTTGATTTCTGGCCATCCATCTATGGACTTGCCGCTACAATTATTCTAATTTTCGTTTTCGGTATTTCAAATCAAATTGCAATGAAAACAATTGGAGCCCGTCGCTGGTGGCTGATACAGCATTGGTCTATTCGGATTATATTTATTTTTGCTGCTCTACATGTCGGTCTGATGAAAATGCAAAGCTGGGTTTCATGGTATCAAAAAGGCGGTGGATACGAACTCGTGCATCCTGAATGGCCAGGCGCAGGGCTCCTTGTCGGCTGGTTTATGGGGTTTATCATACTGATACGGATCGCTGAATTTATGGGTCAGAAATTTGGTAAACTTGTATGGTATTTCAGTGTCATTACATTGCCTGCGGTCTATATATTTACTTTCTGGTGGGGTCAGCGTTTCATAAAATAGAAAAATGAAAATTGGAACGCTGAAGATGAACTTGAGCAAGAAAGAGATTTTTTGTTGAATCTCCTAAGCGCCTGTGATATTCTTAGTTCTGAAATATGCCCACCATAGACGAAATAAGGGAAAGCCGGATGCATAAGCTTGAGACCCTACGATCTCACGGTATTGATCCATATCCCCCCGATTGCAATCGCGATACGACGATAGCAGACCTTGTCCGCGATTTCGACGTGCGCGCTGCTGCACAGAAAAAGAATTGCATTGCAGGCCGCATCATGTCACTGCGGCTCCACGGCGGATCTGCGTTCGCGGATCTTTTTGACGGAACGGGCCGCATCCAGATCTATCTGAAGAGCGACAAGGTCGGCGAGGAGCAGTACAAATTGTTTGTCGATACGATCGATGCGAGCGATTTCATAGAAGTTGCAGGCGAGCCGTTCCTGACGAAACGCGGAGAGAAGAGTGTCATGGTATCCACGTGGCGGATACTGGCAAAGAGCCTACGACCGATCCCCGACGAATGGTTCGGTCTGAAGGACGAGGAAGAACGGTATCGCAAACGGTATATTGACCTGCTGCTCAACGAAAAATCGGCTGTCATCGCGCGGCAACGATCGGCTTTCTGGAATTCGATGCGACAATTCTTGCTTGAACGTGATTTTATCGAGGTTGAAACTCCTGTTCTGGAAAATACGACCGGCGGGGCCGAAGCGCGGCCTTTCATAACGCACCATAACGCTCTTGATATCGACGTGTATTTGCGCATTTCAGCCGGAGAACTTTGGCAGAAGCGTTTGCTCGTCGGCGGACTGCCGCGAGTGTTCGAGATAGGAAGGATCTTCCGTAATGAGGGAATGTCGCGGGAGCACTTGCAAGATTATACGCAGCTTGAGTTCTATATGGCGTATTCGGATTACCAGCAAGGCATGGAAATGACCAAAGAACTATACCGGAGGATCGCTCACGATACATTCGGCAGGACTGAGTTTACGATCCGCGGACACAAGATCGATCTGGCGGGTGATTGGGATGAATATGATTTTTCCGCGATGATACAAAAAGAATACAAGTTCGATCCGCTTGATGTGAAAGTCGACGCGGCCGCACGTGCCCTCGATAAAGCCGGT
The DNA here is from genome assembly GCA_016204595.1 of Candidatus Komeilibacteria bacterium. Lineage (GTDB taxonomy): Bacteria > Patescibacteriota > Patescibacteriia > UBA1558 > 2-01-FULL-52-15 > JACQKJ01. Next base: position 9,954 of record JACQKJ010000047.1, read on the forward strand.
ATCGAATATGACGCCACAACGCTCACGGTAGAACGAGGTGTCGATATGCTTTGGAAAAAAATACGCAAGAATATCGTGGGGCCGGGTTTTCTTGTCGGCGTGCCCGTGTACTTGGAGCCTCTGGCGAAGCGCTCGAGGGATGATAACCGAGTGGTTGAGCGATTCCAGGTGATCATCGCAGGGAGTGAAGTGGGCAAGGGTTTCAGCGAGCTGAATGATCCGACAGACCAGCGCGAGCGATTCATGCGGCAGCAGGAGTTGCGCGATGCCGGGGATGAAGAAGCGCAGATGGCCGATATGGATTTTGTGGAGGCGTTGGAATATGGGATGCCGCCAGCATTCGGTTTCGGCGTATCAGAACGATTTTTCAGTTTTCTTCTTGACGAAGACGTGCGCGAGGCGCAGCTCTTCCCGCTGATGCGGCCTAAGAAATAATTCATCTCAATAGGCGACATACATATATCGGGATGAAAATTTTTATAACCGGCATTTTGATCCTGTCGCTCGCGCTGGCGGGGTGCGTTTCTCAAAAAGCAATCGAAAATAGCATAACGTCGGGCGACGCAGCCGGGCCGACAGGGGAATCCACAACAAAAAAATCTGTTCAGGAACCGGACCCTGTTTCTATTCCGGCGCTCATGCAGAAGGAATTCTCGGGTACCGATCTTACGATTGGAAAGGTACTTTCCGAGAATGAAGCGTATACCCGTTACTATATAACCTATACAAGCGGGGAACTGGCGATATCGGGGATCATGAATGTGCCGAAGGGCAAGGGTCCTTTCCCGCTTTTGATTTTGAATCATGGACACATCGATACCGATGTGTATACCAACGGTCGGGGATTGAAACGAGAGCAGGATTATCTGGCGCGCCGCGGGTATGTGGTCGTGCACCCTGATTTTCGCAATCACGCAGAGTCGGATGACGATCCGGACAACGAGCAGTCCTTGCGTATCGGGTATACGGAGGATTCTATCAACGCGATCCTCGCGGTCCGGAATGCCGGTCTTGCCTACGTAGACATGGAACGCGTTGGCATGCTTGGGCATTCGATGGGAGGAGGCATCACTCAAAATGTCATCGTCGTGAAACCGAACCTTGTCCAGGCAGCCGTGCTGTTCGCGCCGGTAAGCTCCGACTACAGGGACAACTATGAGAAATGGACCAAACAGCGTGCCGATGTTGCCGAGCGTATAACGTTAGCTCATGGGTCACCGGAGGAGGACCCTGATTTCTGGAACAATATTTCCCCAAGGACTTTTTTCGATCGCGTGAGCACGCCGATACTCATCCACCATGGCACGACTGACGAATCCGTACCCCTCGCATGGTCCGAGCGGACCGTGAAGGCGCTCGAGGACGCGGGCAAGGATGTTACGTTGTATACGTATCCCGGCGAACCGCATGAATTCGTCAATACGTGGTCGCAGGTCATGCGCCGAACCGTTGATTTTTTTGATGCGGCTCTGAAGAGTTCGTAATGTGCCGACAGCCAAGAGTGGTGCAATTTTATCAGAGTGTTATACTAGGTGCATGAGTAAAATGAACCAGTATCTGTTAGGTGCCATACCGACCCTGCTGGCAGTATTTTTTGCAGTACCGGTGTCGATGGGGGCTACCAAGCCGGATCTTGTGATGGACGGGATCACCGTTGAACCGTTCCAACCGGTTCTGGGTCAGGATGTGAAGCTTACGGTGCGCGGTCATTATGAAGGTGAAAGTCCGCGTTACAATTCCGAAGGTTTTAAGAACGCCAAGCGTCAGTTTACCGGTTTCAACTTCGGCGCGGCGCCGATCGAGCCGGTTATTTCTCAGGCCAACCCGTTGCAGCCCGGCAGCTCATTCATGTATGTCTATACCGGTTCGTTTATCGCGAACGGATCGTTGCTCTTGAAGTTCTCCATCGATGACACGAATGAAATGGATGAAGTGAATGAAGCCAACAACACGGCCATGCAAACCGTTGACGTGTTCAGCGCGTATGACTTGCCCGACCTTTCGTGGAACCCGCACACGCTTGAGGTGCAGAAAGTTACTGTCGGAGAAAATATCAGCATTACCGTATCGGCGACCTACAGCGGATCATTCCCGCTCAAAAGTTCGCAAGGGATCAAGACGGTTGCTACGTCCCTTTCCGGTTATAGCGTTGCTGCACCGGTCGAGGCAGACGTGAAGCCTACGGAGAACGCTCCTCTCGCGTCCGGCGGGACGTTCACGTATACGTTTCCCGGCAATTTCTTCATGTCAGGCAATAAGACACTCACTTTCAAGCTCGACCCGGGCAGTGAGTTATCAGAGTCGGACGAAACGAACAACCAACTGACATTGCAGTACGAAGTAAGCGCTGCGCAAACGCCGCAAGAGCCTGCTACTCCGCCGCAAGAACCGACGCCTCCTGCAGAACCTGAGCAGTCCAGCGTCAGCCCGTCAGAGTGGTCATTGACCGAGAAATCGCTCGTCACGACCATAAGCCCGACGCTGGTCAGTAGACTGAAAGGAAGCATTCTACTGCAGGTGCAGGAGCATGGCGAAGCATGGTATGTCCGTCCGGAGGACGGTATGAAATACTATATGCCTGACGGGGCTTCCGCATACGGCATGCTTCGCGCATTTGGCCTCGGCATAACGAATGCTGACCTCGCGAAAATACCGGTCGGGCTGGAAACGCGCTTTGCGGATATTGACACCGACGGGGACGGTTTGCCGGATAAACTGGAAGAAGGCCTGAAGACAGATCCGAGCGTAGCAGATACTGATGGCGACAGCGTGAATGATGCAACCGAGGTTCTGGTGAACAACACAAACCCGTTAGGAGCGGGAGGGTTGCGGTATAGTCAGAGGCTCATCGCTCAACTCAAAGGCCGTATTGTGCTGCAAGTTGAGTCGCGCGGCGAGGCTTGGTATATTAATCCGGCTGACGGCAAACGGTACTACATGAAGAACGGCGATGCCGCCTACCAGATCATGCGATTTTTAAGCGTGGGCATTACGAACGCTGATCTGCGGACAATTGGGGTTGGTGAGCTGACACAGTAATTCTGATATATGTCGTTTTATCATTTTAAGAAATAATAATTGAACGTAACGATATGGAATACTTACCTATTGTTTCCATAATTTACGGCCTGCTCCTTCTGGCCTTGAGCGCGACTTTTACGCAGTATTCGCAGTTCGAGTTCTCGTCCATCATCTATGCTGCCTTCTTTTTGTGCTTCGGGGTCGGGCTCTATATCCTTCAGATAGCCTCCGATTTTGGTTTTCCTCTTCAGACGCACGGAAGCGAGCTGTGGGTTTTTAGCGTTGCTTTTTTTGGGACTTCTCTGCATATTTTTTTCAAGACAGCCCTTATTCGCGTGGAGGTAGAGTAGGATTTTTTAGGAAAATGAAAACCGGCCCGTCCCGACACGAATGTGTCGCGGACGGGCCGGATCTGGTTTCCCTCCTTATTGTTTAACCCCACTCGATCGTGGCAGGGGGTTTGTCCGAGATGTTGTAGACAGCCCTGCCTACCTCACGGATTTCGTTGGTTATACGTCGTGAGACACGTTTGAGGAACGGCCAGGGCAGCTCCGCAGCTTCTGCTGTAAATCCGTTGACGCTCCAGACTGCTACAAGTGCTACGACAATGCCTTGCTTGGCGTCATCGCCTTTGGTGCAGGTGGTGACCGACTGGGTTACAACAGCGCCTGCTTGCCATACACTGTAATATAACCCGGCCGTCCGCAACTCTTGGATCCAGATGTCGTCAATTGCGTGCGCGATCGCGAGCTTTTTGGCCGTGACTTCGCCTTCAATGCGAATGGCGAGCCCTGGCCCCGGGAACGGATGCCGCGTGAGCAACTCTTCCGGAACTCCGATGGCGCGCCCGATGTTGCGTCCGCCGTCCTTCACACAGTCGTCGAGCGGCGTGAGCTCTTCCAGTGATAATCCGAGGCCGGTGTTATGATGCAATTTGATGCGTGCTTTCCGAGCCCCGCTTGCGTACCCAAGGCCGCTTTCCGAGATGTCAGTATAGAGCGTGCCTTGGGTGATGAACGAAGCGCCGAAGAGCGCAGACTCGTTCTCAAGAATATCTTTGTACACACTGCGCATCGCAACGCGCTTGTCATGCATGTCTGTGTGCCCGGCAAGTGCTGCCAGGAAGCGCCCCGTCGCGTCGAAGATCTTGAGTTCAATCCACGGCTGGTTGCCGAAATACTCGATCACATGGCGTTCGTCGTCTGGCCGGTCGATACCTTTGATATACACGCCGCATAGTTGCCCGGGTTTGTCCTGCAGTGCGTGTTTCAATAGGTAGGCGACCGTGGAGGAATCCGAACCGCCGGAAAGCGCCAAGAGCACTCTCTTGCTCCCGATCTGCTCGCGCAGCTGGACTATCTTTTTCATTGCAAGGTCTTCGGCCGGGAAGCGGTCACGGGCTCCGCAGATCTCGAAACAGAAATTCTCGAAGATCCGGAGCCCATTCTCGGTATGGCTCACCTCGGGATGGAATTGTACTCCGTACAAATGGCGGTAGTTCGCGGCCGCGACGGTTTTGCCGCTCATGGCTAGAAGCCACGTATTCGGTATGTTTGTGACGTGGTCGCCATGGCTTTGCCAGACGGTGCTGTGATCGCCGAATCCAGCGAACAGTCCTTCATTCGGGGAGCGGATCTCTATCGCGTGTCCGCCGTATTCGCTGTCTTTTGCCGGAACGACTTTGGCACCGTAGTATTGTGCCCACATCTGAAAACCCAGGCAGATGCCCAAGATCGGAATGCCGAGGTCGAATATCTTCTCGTCGAATTTCGGCGGCTCGCTGTAAACTGACGCAGGTCCTCCGGAGAGAATGATGCCGATTGGCTCGAGCAACGTAACGTCATGCGCAGTCACTGATGCAGGGTCCGCGACCAGGCAGAAGACGCCGAGATGCTCAAGGCACTGCTTGATGAGGTGGTCGAACTGGCTACCCATGGGGAAAAGCAGGAATACTTCGCGGGTTTTCCTGACCCGCATTTCTTCCTGCACGGCTGCCAGAGCGTCCGGCGTTGCGTTTTTGAACGTATCGAGCATTTTGGTTCCTCCTTACACAAAGAAAGCCCTCTGTTGGGGCTGGTTTTTTGACAAGGAACGGAAAGTGATACGAAGCGTACGAGAAATAGTATCTCTTGTCAACGTTGCCAACTGTCGTTCTCTCCAGTATGCTTGCGGTATTATCAGAGGAGGGGACAATCCGTCCTTTTTACCTATAGTCAACGAACAAACTATTCATGGGGAGGGTGGAAGATGTACGATTTGAAAGCTTTGGCAGAACTGGCCTGGAAAAACTCTCAGCGCATTTGTGCCATGTATGTTTGGCCGGATGGTCAGTCGCCAACGCAGCGCCTACGCTGCAAGACGAAGATCCTCGATGAGGAGGTTGCTAAGTTGGATGAAATCCCCAAGTGGGGGTTCGATGGATCGAGTACTTTTCAGGCTCCGGGCGAAAAAAGCGACTGCGTCCTTTTGCCTGTAAGGCACATCATCGATCCGCTGCTTGGCAGCCCAAACATCATCGTGCTCTGTGAAGTCATGTTGCCGAACGGCGATCCCCACCCGAGTAATACGCGCTCGATCCTAGGTCAGAGGGCAAAGCAGTACGCAGCTCTCGAACCGTTGCTCGGCATCGAGCAGGAATATACGCTCTATGACAGGCAGGGGATTTGGCCCTATCAGTGGCCAGCAAATGGTTTTCCCTCGGGGCAAGGGCGCTATTACTGCGGGAGCGGTTCCGATGAAGCCAATGGGCGAAACATCGTCACCATCCATACGTTGGTTTGTATGGCTGCTGGCATCCGCATCTCAGGAACGAATGGCGAGGTGATGCCCTCACAATGGGAATATCAGATCGGGCCGCTCGATCCATTGGCTGTGTGTGATCAGATCCTGCTCAGTCGATGGTTGCTCTACCGCATAGGTGAAGATATGGATGTATCAGTGAAACTTCGCCCTAAGCCGGTGGAGGAAGGCCAGTGGAATGGAGCTGGTGCACATCTTAACGTTTCGACCAAGGCAATGCGTGAGCCGGGTGGCTTCGCGTTAATCGAAGCAGCATGCAGGAGACTCGGGGAGTTTCATAGGCAGCACATCCAACGCCATGTCTACGGCGATTGCAATGAAAAGCGTTTGACCGGTCAGCATGAGACAGCGCCGATCACCAAGTTTTGGTACGGTGTGGGCGATCGAACCGCTTCAGTCAGGATTCCGGCGCCAGTTGCGATGGAAGGCTGTGGTTACCTTGAAGATCGCAGGCCAGCGGCGAACATCGACCCGTACCGCGCCGTAACTGCGATCCTCGAAACCGTATGCGGCGACGGTTTCGATCCCGATATGTTTTCCTACTTCAAGGAAAACGCAGGGGATTCCCACCTCCGCTAGTAGTTCGTTCTAAACTTTTTCAGCCCCAGCTGACGCAGCGCGTTGGCTGGGGACTTCTTTATATAAATGGAGAAGGCGTCCCGGGAATGGGGCGCCTTCGTTGGGTCATTACTGGAGGTCGGGGTCGAGGAATCCGACCGGATAGATATCCCTGACGCTGTCAGGGACGACTATGAGTTTGATCGCGAGCGGGATCTTTTCCATCCGCCGTGCGATGTCGTGGACAATATCCTCGCCCTGCTTCTGCTGCCACTCATGATGTACCACGATTTCATGGTACCCATGGTTCGAGAACGCTTTACTGATCCCCTCCTTGAGACTTTCTTCCCATTTCATAACCCCTTCCTATGAGTTGAAGAACATGACACCCCGAGTGTGCGTATGCGACCGACTGGAGATATTACCTGGGACTCAGTAGTTTGTCAACCCCGTTTAGACGTCCCATGCCGAATTTACATATTAGATACTGTTTTTCACAACTTGACATGGTATCTGCATAAGCGGTTGTCATACGGGACTTCTAACGGGGTCAACCCTGTTATAAAAAATATCTGCGGATTATTATCCTCAAGAAAAATCAAAACGGAGGGCGGCCATTAACTGGCTCATACCCTCCGCTTTCGCTGAACACCTCCTACCGCGGAGGAAAGCTAGGAGATGTAGATCTCCAAAACCTTCCCGCCGTTGTTTGGATCGCCGTCAAAGACGATCCGACTCTGCCCGTCATCGCCAGCATGCACCTTCCCTGGAAGCTGCTCACGCATGTAACCGGGGCTGCCGTCGGGTTGCTCGAACGCGATCGCCAAGCCCTGATACTGAGGGGTGTTGATGCCCACAAAACGCTTTACTCTGCAGACAACCTGCTGCATGGCACCCTCCTTTCGCGACGACGGTTGACTCGATGAACGTGGCTGGAAATGTATGAATTAATACTACCATTAATATGTGTTTTTGTCAATACTGTCCTAGAAATCCCCTCTAAAGTATACTAATTTTATGAATTCCGCAGATCCGAAAATTATAAAGATTGCAGTCGTAAGTGCTGTCGGTGTTTTTGCCTATGTTGGCCTAATTTCGTGGGTGCTTATACACGGGGAGCAGTTTTTTGGTTCTTTACCGAGGGGCGATATCCGCGGGCCCATGCTGTTCCTGATGCTGTTCGTTTTTTCTGCATTGGTAACCGGGCTTATGGTATTGGGCAGACCGACGTATCTGTTTCTGACCGGTTCAAAGAAAGAAGCGCTCACACTTCTGGGGTATACGGTCGCGGGACTTTTTGTGCTTACGTTCTTGATCTTCGCTATTATCGTGCTCGTATAAAATTACACAGAGTGTTCTGCTGACCATTTGATCAAATAGATAGCGGCGGTCACGCGAAACGCGAGACCGCCGCTTCGATACAGTACCAACTACGTTGAATCAGTCACGTGCTTCAGCATTGCCGCATGCATCGGTTCCAGCATGGCTGCCTGCTGCTTGAGCCGAGGGATCACCGTCTCACGTGTGAACGTGATGTAGTGGTGCCCGGCTGCTGCTTGGGCGATTGCCCGCCTGAGCTTCGTCGGATGACGGAGCATGACCAGCATCAGGTGCAGCCAGTATTGCAGGCGATAGGGAGACTTTACGGCCTGCGTATAGAACGCACGCATGCCGGATCTCAGCTCCGCCCAGTTGGTTGAGCGTCGTACCCCGGCCGGTTTCCACCGTGCGAGATTCTTGCGGCACCGGCTGAAGAACTTCCTGCCGCTGTAGAGCGATGCTATCACCTTGTGATAGCCTGCGATCATCTGTGAGGCAGGTAGCTTGGTCTCGAAGTTGGTGAGACCGAATTGATCGCCAGTGTGCAGTTCACGGATTCTGCCTGTCTTCACCATCTTCTCGAAGAGGGGGGTGTTCGGCAGTGCGCCCAGCATCCCAACCATGGCGTACGGGATCGCGGCCTCATCGATGAAGTCAATCATCTGATCGAAGATCTCGGGCTTGTCGCTGTCAAAGCCCAAGATGAATCCGGCCCACACATCGAGCCCCCACTCCTGCAGATCGCGAACCTGCCTTTTGAGATCCCGCTTGGTGTTCTGGAGTTTGTGGGTTTCCTTCAGACCTTCCTCGGAAGGAGTTTCGATACCGATGAACACGGCCGCAAAGCCCGCATCGGTCATGCTCCTGACGAGCTCCCGGTCATCGGCGAGGTTCATCGACGCCTCGGTGTAGAAGTCGAGCATGGTACCGTAGTTTTTGCGCCAAGCAGCTATCACGGGAAGCAGTTTCCGGATTTCCTTCTTGTTACCGATGAAGTTGTCATCGACCCAGAAAACGCTTCCCTGAAAGCCAGTTGCCTTGATCGCATCAAGCTCCCTGATGATCTGACCGGCGCTCTTGACGCGCGGTACTCTGCCGAACATCACGATGATGTCACAGAACTCGCAGTTAAACGGACAGCCGCGAGACGACTGAAGACCCATCTGGTGGTAGTGGCGAATGTCGAGCAGATCGTACCGTGGCGTCGGAGACAGCGTCATGTCCGGCTTCTTCGCTTTCCATTGCTCCGGGGGGATCGCAGGATTTTCGTCCAGGGGTTCGTTATAACGGCTTCGGGCGGTACCGTTCAGGAGGTCCGCAGCAAGCTGCGGGATCGTGTACTCGCCTTCACCGATGACGAGGTGATCGGCGAGAGCCGCGACTTCATCCGGCAGCGCTGTGGCATAGGGTCCGCCGACAACCGTGCGAAGGCCCAGCTTCCTGCACCGGGCAAGCACCTCGTGCATCGATTGACGCTGTACGAGCATGCCGGTGAGCATGACAACATCTGCCGCGAGGAGGTCTTCATCTGACAATGGTTGAACGTCCATGTCGATAAGTCTCATGTCCCAGTCCTGCGGGAGCAGGGCGGCGACGGTCAGAAGCGGGAGCGGCGGTAGGAGACTCTGGCGCCCTGCAAAAGCGAGAGCATGTCTCCCGCTCCAGTATGAATCGGGGAAATGCGGGTTGACCAATAGTACTCGCATCAAAACTCCTTATGCGCTCGGGGCGCTTTGTTTTTGCTGGTGGGTGGGGTTGTGCAGTGAAATATCGGGAATGCGCGATCGGTATCATCGCGCTGATAGTAACGTAGTCGGTTTTCAAAGAGCGTACCTATACTACAGAAAGTACGAGAAAATCGGATAAAAAACAAGTGGTTCAGATGTCTTTATAGAAAGGAAAGGGGCGGTTGCCACAAAGGCGGCAACCGCCCCGTACCCACAGGGTCGACTCAACGCTAGGATTTTCCTCCGACCGCGCCGACAAAGCACAGGAGCTGCCCTTCTAACTCTTTTCATGAGGAGGGGCTGCTACAGGGGAATCTGCGGAATCGAACGTGAGCCATCACAGCTCTGGCCAGTGGGGATCGCCTGCCAGGTCGGTGGTTATAGGTTTTATATGCACCGTTCTTTGGCCGCGATACAAACAGAAGCTACCATATATTCTTATTTTTGTCAACCCCGCCCTGCGCAAGTTCAACAAGTAAGTGCA
>JACQKJ010000050.1 GCA_016204595.1 Candidatus Komeilibacteria bacterium
ATGATCGGCATCTTCGACTCTGGGCTCGGCGGGCTTACCATTTTCAAGGAAATTGAAAAGAAGCTCCCGCAGTACGACTATACCTATCTGGGCGACAACGCCCGAGCTCCGTACGGCGATCACAGCCAGGAGACGATTTTGCAGTACACGACACAGGCGGTTGAGTATCTTTTCAAACAAGGCTGCGTCTTGGTGTTGCTTGCGTGCAATACCGCGTCAGCGGAAGCATTGCGAACGATCCAGCAAGTGTGGCTGCCGAAGCACTACCCTGATCGCAACGTGCTCGGCGTGATCCGGCCACTGGCAGAGGCGGCAGCTGAGGCAACCAAAAAAAAGGTCATCGGCGTTCTGGCTACCCGGAGCACCGCCGCGTCACACGCATATCGCCGGGAACTCAAGAAACAAATTAAGGATGTAGCAGTGATTGAACAAGCGTGCCGCTTGCTGGTTCCGCTCATTGAAGAAGGTTTTGAAGGCAAGCCGGAATTAAGAATGATATTGAAGAGATATATCCGGCCGATGAAAAATTACCACGTCGATACCGTGATACTCGGCTGCACGCATTACGGGATCATTGCCGATGACATCAAGCGTTATTGCGGCAAGAATGTGTTTGTCCTCGATTCTGGGATCGTGGTCGCCGAAAAATTCGCCGATTATTTACGACGACATCCGGAGTACGAATCTAAACTTTCAAAAAAAGGCAACCGCAGTTTTCTGACCACCGAACTCACCGGACAGGTCGGCCCGCTCGTGAAAAAATTTTGGAAGACTGACGTCAAAGTTGAGCGAGTTGTACTCACCGAGTAACAAGGGTTATTGCTCGATCTGCCTGTTGAGTTCATTGATCCTGCCATTGAGCTGATCCACGGTGCTTGATGCACGATCGAGCGTATCCAGATCTGTCCGTATTTGTTTCACTTCAAGAGGAAGGGTGCACGCGGAGAGCGCCAGGAGGGAGATAAGCAACAGAATAAATTTATTCATTTTTTTTGATGAGGTATGAATCGGTTTGAGTGTATCATGGAGGCAACTCCGGGTCTAATGCGCACGCATTGATTTTTTGGTATACTTGGTGTAGTTTTACCCGTTTACTCAACGTATGGGATCAATAGACACCATTGACAACGTACCGAAACCGCGGCCTTCTCGCACTCCTGAAATACCGGATCAAGAGGATGATTCCGAGGTTTTAAAGGACGAGTCAGCGGATACTGCTTTGCGGATGGAGCCCATAGGGTCCGAAGCCCCGAGTAATCCGTTCGAGCGTAATGTGGATAGCAAAACGCTTGCAGACTTGGATCGAACGACTCGTGACAGACCGATAGCGCGGACGCCGAAAACCAAACCCGAACCGTTTCCTGCTCGTGAGGCAACATCTCAAGAGTCAGTTGCCGAAGCAGAGCCGGTAAAACCGATCGTTGCGGAATTGACCGACGCACCAGCCGAGAAAAAACCGGAGCAGGAGCTGCGTTTTGATACAGGCGAACTTGATACTCTCAAGTCGGGCGATGCTCTTGTCGGAGTAACCGGAGGGCGTGCTGTTATCAAGGATCGCAGGGAAAATGAAGGAACGGTTCTTTTTGATATTTTATTTCGCGGAGATCCGAAGATGAGGACATTTACCTTGGATCAGCTCAGGAATGCTGGAGCAGGAATTCAGTCGATTGAACGTGGACCAGAAAAGTTCGCGGGTAGCGCGAGTCCGGAAGCGACCCCTGCAGAACAGGCGCAGAGTTCCAAGACGTTCGATCGCGTTTTTTTGGAGGAATTCAAAAAAATCCCTGCACAGACATTTAAAAGCAAGAAAGAGATGCCACCGGATGATCCAATTTCCAAAGTACAAGCGGATATGCCGGAACAAGTCGGAGGCTCAAAGCGATATGACAGAGAATTTTTGGAAGTGCTCAGGGCAACACCAGCGGAACGTTTTAGTAAAGAAAGCGAGCCTGGCACGACACGGAAGGAAGAGAAGCAGCCGGGAACACAAGAAGTTTTCGCCGATCTGTTGAAAACCGAGCAGGTGCCCCAAGCTTCACGCAAGGAACGCAGCACACAACGCAGGAAAGACGATGAAAAAGCATGGGAGTCTGGGGACAGTGGCAGTAAAGCCCTGAGGGGAACAAAGAATAATGCACCGAAAGTACCGGGAACGGAACGCCCTGATTCAAGTTTAAGATCGCCAGCGTCGTCATCAGGCCCTGACCCTGGCGAACTTCTTCGTGTCAAAAAAACGCCGTCAGACGGCAACGGCACTGGAGAGTTGACTGCAGAACAACTTGCCAACCCAAACCTCGACACGATCACCGATCTCCATGAACCGGAAGATATACGGGAGGCTGTATCGGCGGTTGTTGAGGCGCAGGGGCCTGCTCGTGTCGAGGATCTCGATCGTCCTCAACAGCCAGAGGCTCAGGAGGCACTGGACGAGGTCCAGAAATTACCCGAGAAGGAGAAAAAAAGCTGGGTCGAGGGCATGGCAAATATCGGTTTTAGCATACAAGCCTGGAAGTCAAAGAAGTTGCAGCGCGTTTATGAATTCGCATCGCGTCATGTCGGGAGTAAGGATGAGAAGGGTTCAACATTTTCTCAAGGGGTCAACTATGTACTTCGGTCGTACGCGGATTTTTATGCAAAGCAGGAACGAGGAGCGCTCAATCAGATCGAGCGGAAAGGCAAGAGCGGTCTTGCTCAATCTGCCGGTATCATGCAGGGAGCCGGCAATTTGTTTAAGGCAGGAAGAGTTATTTTTGATGTCGCGACCCACGGTAGCCTGAAATATTTTAATCCGTTCAGGCACGTGACTATTGGTGCGATTTTCGTGGGACGGAACGCTGAAATTCTGAAAGAAGCGCGACTGAATGCTGAACGTGTCAAAGAAAAGACCCTGGTGGCTGATGTCGATCGTGCGTATGACGAAGCGCAGGAAATTTATCAAGGGGCGCAACACGAGAGCGGGGCTGTTCCGACACGCGAAGACTTGGATCGGGCCTATGATCGTTTCATCCCGAAAAATATTATTGACCGTCTGAATCGCGCCAAAGAGAATGAGGCCCTTGATGCAGCAGGTGAGATGTATCGTTTCGCATCAGAAGGCAAGCCAGAAGGGTTTGTGCCGACGAAAGGCGATCTGGAGCAAGCGAGTGAGCGGTACGATAAGGTTAAATTCGTAGATAGGCTCAATAAGACAGATACAAACAGGGCCGCATTCTTATTGTCGCAGATGATGCAAAAAGTGGGAGAGAAGCACATACGATGGGCGGCAGAACGCGTGTCAAAGAAGATTGCTGCCATAGAATCGAGCGCCCTTCCGGAACCCGAGCAGAAGGCGAAGATACAGAAGCTCTATGCGCGGCAGAAGAAATTTTTCGCTGATTTTGACCGCATGGTGTCTGACGCGGGAACGATCGATCATCTGTCGTATATCGGGTACAACGTTGAACATGCGGGCAAGAGAGCAGCAAACATTTTGATTTTGGATACGGCGCGTTTGCTGATTGGGAGCGCCTTGGAAAGCTCAGCAGTACTTGATCGATTCACGAGGGATACTGATGCTATTGCGCCTGATACAGCTCATGAGGCATTGCCTCACGTCGTACCAGAAGCAGCTGCAAGCGCAGCACAGGAAACAGCACACCACGCTCCTGCACCTGGTTTAGAGCATGCGGTGCCGATTGTCCCGGATGATTCGAAGCAAATGGCAGCGGATATTTTACCTCAATCCGAAGTGCCGCATGCGCCCGTTGAACACCCCGGACAAGAGATCGGCGCGATCGACATGACGCATGGCACGGCAGCATCGGGAGCTGCGGAGATACCAACCGCTGCAGCACAGGCTGGAGAGCACGCTGCTTCCGAACCGGCTGTTGGTGCAGCCGTACACGCGGCCGAGCATGCTTCGAGTGTACCGATCGCAGAACACGCTGGAATGCTCGGTGTCGAGATACACCAAGGCGAGGGCATGATCGAAGCGGTGGGACGTACTTTTGAAATGCAGTACGGTGTTCCGCACGAGCGGGCCATGGCGCTGGCCAATCGCGTCTGGGCAGAGCATGATCCGCAACGGTGGTATAACCTCGTACACTCGGGAGACACATTCAGCGTGGACGTACATGGAGTGACTCCGGACATGCTGAAAACGGGAGATATCAGCGAGCTGGCGAAGCAGATAGAGTATAACCCAGGTCATTTTGAAGCGGCGAGCGGCTTGGAGCCGGGACATGCGCTGCCGCACCATGAGGCTGTTCATGAGGCGGTTGCCGCATCGCAGGCACCGGAAGCTGCCGCAGCTGTCACCACGTTGGGCAAAGGTTTTACTGCCGAGCAGGCACTGGCCTATTATGGTAACCTGCCCGACCATCCGGTCACCATCGACGCCACATCGGCGCAGTTTTTGGCGGAACATCAGATCCATTACGATACGGCAACGCACCAACTGTGGCGTGATCTCAATGCAGACGGCGTCCATGATATGACGAGCGATAAAACAGTCACGCTTCAGATCCCGAACCCAGAGAACATTACTACGGTAAAGCTGGCTGGAGGTTCTTTCCCCGGTCAGTTGATAGTCGAGGCATGGGGTAAAGAGGGTCAACATCTTGGCTCCTTCGTGCTGAATGCGGATCTGGATTCGGTGCAGCAGACCGTTGCTGCAGCCGTCAGTTCGGAGACACCTTTCGTTTCGACTGAACTCCGGTTCTCACAACGCTTTATTACGAAACTTGGTGAATTTCAACGGCACGTCGGGTCCACCGATTGGCTGCATAAAACAGCGCCGAGTATCAGCAAAGATGAGCTTGCCGCAATTCCAGCGCAGGTAGCTTCGGGGAGCAAGCGCGAACTTATGAAATATTTAGAAACGAAGTGCGAAGCGCCGAAAGGCGAGGCAAAAGCAATGGCAAAGACGCTGCACTATATTTTCGATGGCCTGAAAAAAGGCCTGCACCGCGCAGGCGAAAAAGGTTTTGAGACCAACGAAACGGTCGGCGGTGTCCTCAAAACGCTTGACCTCAACTCAGGCCGATAATTTTTCGTACCTCCTCGAGTGTTTTGTCCGCGATAGCTTGCGCCCGTTTGGCACCTTGAGCAAGATACCCTTGTACTTCAGCGGGGTGTTTTTCAAAATAAGCCTGACGCTCCTGGATCGGGGCGAGAAATGCGATGAGAGCTTCGGCTAACTCGCGTTTCAGCTCGGCGTAGGAAAGTTTTTTCAATGCATGCTGGCGTTCGAATTCCTCGTATCGTTGTGACGGCCCGAAGTTTTTGAACAGCGTCAGCAGATTGTGACCGCCGCCGAGCGTTGTGTCGCCCTCGAGCGAATCGGTGACCGCCTTTGCGATCTTTTGGCGTACGATGTCGGGTTTGTCGCGAAGCGCGATATAACTCTTGGGCCCCAATGATTTGCTCATTTTCTTGTTCGGGTCATGGAGCGACATGACGCGAACGGTTTCAGAGAGCACCGGTTTGATCTCAGTAAAAAATTGCTTGTACCGTTGGTTGAATTTTCGTGCGATGACTCGGGAGAGCTCCAGATGCTGCAGCTGGTCTTCGCCGACCGGTACATACTCGGCTTTGTACAATAAAATGTCGGCAGCCTGGAGGATCGGATAGTTGAAAAGACCGGCATTGGAAGTGCCTCGTTTTTCCTTCGCCATGTCCTTGTACTGCGTCATACGTTCGAGTTCCGAGACCGGCGTCAGACAACTGAATATCCACGCAAGCTCAGTATGACCGACTACATCAGATTGCTTGAATAGGATCGATCGTTTCGGATCAATACCCAGAGCAAGGAGATCGACAGCGAGATCGAACGTTCCGTGTTCGAGTTCTTCGGGGGTGATGTTGATCGTGAGGGCGTGCAGATCGACGATGGAATAGATCGTCCGGTACGAGGTCTGCAGAGCGACCCAGTTTTTCAATGCACCCAAATAATTACCGAGATGCGGCTCACCAGTGGGCTTTATGCCGGATAAAAGGATTTTATTCATAGACAGGAATGAGTGATGAGGAATGAGGAATGAGGAATGAGGAATGCGGTGTATTTTCTCGTTACTCGTTCCGCGTTCCTCGTTTCTCCAGTGTACTATACTTCGATGACGACCGGCAATATCATGGGGCGGCGCTGGGTTTTGTGATACAGGAACTGGCCCAGTTCGTTTCGTATCTTGTCTTTGAGATAGCTGTCATTCGCCTGCGCTTTCGGCGGATGGTCGCCGATTAGTCCTTTTACCTTAGCCCTGATCTGCTCGACCAGTTTTTTCTGTTCGCGCATGTAGATGAACCCGCGCGAGATGATGTCGGGAGAATTGATGAGTCGTCCGGTTTTGCCGTTCAGAGTCGCGATAATGACGATCATGCCGTCTTCAGCCATCATTTGCCTGTCGCGGAGCACGACGTGAGACACATCGCCGACGCCAAGGCCGTCAACAAAGACATAGTCAGAAGGCACCTTATGCTTGGTCAGATGGCCCCCGCGTGATGTGAATTCCATTATCTGGCCGTTATCCGGGACAAAAATATTTTTTTCGGGAATGCCGGCGCGCAGCGCGACCTTGGCGTGGAGCCGCAAGAACGAATGATTGCCGTACACCGGAATATGGTATTTGGGTTTAACCATCTGGATGGTATCATACAGATCTTCCTGCTTGGCGTGACCGCCCGCGTGCACGTCCATCATCTGATAGTGAATGACCTCAGCGCCGAGGCGGTAGAGCGAATCCTTCAAACGCTGCACGGATCGCTCATTGCCCGGAATAACAGACGATGAAAAGACAACAGTGTCGCCTTTTTCTATCTTGAGCACCCGGTGTTCTTTGTTCGCGATGCGCATCAGCACCGCATTGTCTTCGCCCTGCGCACCGGTGCAGAGGACGATGATGCGATTGGGAGGATAGTCGCCTATGTTCTTGATGTCGATGATCGAATCGCGCTTCGTTTTCATGTACCCGAGCGCCTGCGCCAGTTCGACGTTGCGTTTCATGCTGTACCCTTCGATGACGATCTTCTTATTCTGTTTCTCGGCTGCCCAGATGATCTGCTGAATGCGACCCAAAAGCGATGAGAATGTGCCGATGATGGTCCGTCCCGGGGCGTCTGAAATGATCTGATCGATATTGCCCTGTATCTCTCCTTCGGTCAGCTGTCTGCCTGGCTGCGATGCGTTGGTGGAATCTGCCATGAGCGCCAGGACCGATCCGTCGCCCAGTTTTTGTATTTTGTCGATTTCCGCCGGCCGGTCGCCTGAATAATTCGGATCCAGCTTAAAGTCACCCGTGTGGACGAGTTTGCCGTAGGGCGTTTCGACGATGACGCCGACCGAGTCGGGGATGTTGTGGCTCACGCCGAAAAATTTCACCGTAAATACGCCGAGTCTGAGGACGGTGTCACGGTCCACAGCCTGCAGATTGAGCTGTCCGGTCTTGAAATCTTCCTGACGTTTCGCGATGATCCCGAGCGTCAAGGGCGTGCCGTAGATTATCGGGTTGCCGAGCTTGGGAGCAAGGTGCGGTATCGCACCGATGTGGTCATAGTGGCCGTGCGTGATGATGACGCCCCGGATATTCTTTTCTTTGCCCTGCAGGTATTCACTGTTCGGGATGATGTAATCAATGCCGGGCATATCTTCCTCGGGCCATTGCAAGCCCATATCAATAATGATAATGTCGGTGCCGTATTCGATGAGGGTCATGTTGCGACCGACTTCTTCGCAGCCGCCAATCGGGATGACCCGCAGCGTTCCTTCGCTGACGGGAGCTGCAGAGCGTTTGCTTATGACGATCGCTTCAGCGGCGCTTTTGTCATAGGATGTGTGAGACCGTCGCGCTTGGCGCGGGCGGTTTGATCCCCTGTGTTTGGATGTACGTACCATACTGTTTTATTAGTTCATGTCTGATTACTATTTAAGTCGCCGCTTGGTGGCGATATACCACGAGGAGATCGTGGCAAAACGGTCCGCGGGCGTCGTGATACGGAAGGTGGAGGCCACCCCGTGGATTTTTTTACTGATAGGATACAGGTAATTGGGACTGTAGAGGAAAATGGCGAATTGTTCTTCGGCAAGTTTTTGGACAAATTTTTCATACAATCCGGGCACGAGTGCCGGGTCGCTCGCATTGCGGATCTGTTCCAGAGAGGCATCAATATCCTTGTTGGCGAAGGGCGCGAGATTGTTGCCGGGATGGCGATTCTGGCTGGAATGCCAGAACGCATAGGTGTCTTGCGCTGAATTGATGATCTGCCCGAACAGCAAGACCTGGTATGCTCGCGGTTCTATGACCTCTTTTTTTATTTTTTCTTTGACTATGGTCCTGATCGTTGTTGCGACGCCGATCGACTCCCAGCTCTCTTTGACCAGTTCAAGGGCATTTTCATTCTGCGGCTGATCAATAGTTGTCAGTTCTATGGCAAGTGCAGCATCTTTATTGAACCTGGTCGTACTGGTTGCGGCCGGGAATTTCCAGCCGCTTTCCTCGAGCAGTTTTTTTGCCTGCTCAACGTCGTACGGTACCACAATGTCATTCGTTTCCGTGAAGCCGGGTATGATCGGCGCATCCACGGTCACCGCGTTATCGCCAAGGATCTCCCTGATGATGCGGTCTCGATCGATCGAGATGGTAAGAGCTTTTCGTACACCCTTGTCCTTTAAGGCGTCATTCCGCTCCGGGTTGAAGAATAAGGCATTATACTGCGCCAGATTGAGTTCAAGCAATGAGATGGTCTTGAGCGCGGCCAGCTCTGTTTGATACTCAAGCGTCACGAATCCCAATCCCTCGACATTCTTGTTCTTCAGGGCTTCAACTGCTGTGGGTACATCGCCGTAAAATTTAAAAAGCAATTCTTTGATGAACGGCAACGTGCCGTAATAGCTGTCGTTTCGCGCCAGCGCAATATTTCGTATGGAACCGTTGCTGTCCTTGGTGATCGATCTGAAACGGAACGGACCGGACCCGATCGGCTTGAGGTTCACTTCGGCAAGCTGCGCCTGGGCAGAGGGGATCGAGTACCACACGTGTTCCGGGATGATGCCGACCGTAAGCGCTGATCGAAATGAAGGGAACGGTTCCTTGAGCGTGAATGAGATGGTCTTGTCGTCGATGCGGTCGGTCTCAACGCCGGCGAAACTGGCCCGAACCGGGCTTTTGACCGCAGGATCTTTAATGGTTTTGATGGTGTAGAGCACGTCGTCGATAGTCAACGGCTCCCCATCATGCCAGGTCAGTTTTTCGCGAAGCCGGACGGTGTATACTTTCTGGTCATCGCTCACCACTATCGATTCCGCCAGATCGGGCTCCAGGGTCCCGTCACTCGTATTCTTGAGTATCCCGGAAAATACGAGGGCGGTCAGGTCCCGGTCCGCGTCGCTTCCCTGCGCAAGCACCGGATTGATGAAACGCGGAGAACCGATAAGACCTTCCGTGTAGCTGCCCCCGACCGCCGGTACGGGGATAGTCACCCGCAGCCAGAACCGACCGCCGAGCAGGACAAGCGCCACGAACACTATACTAACGCTCGCGAGCAATGTTTTTGTTTCTCGAGGAGTAAGGATCTTCAGAATATAGCGCAGCTGAGCGAAAGACGGGATTGTGCGCCGGTTCAGCCGGTGCAGCAATTTTCGATCAAGCTGTTCAGTTATGCGTATGAGCATATCGCGGCCATCCGGCTTCTTCCGCCAAAACAAAAGAAGCTGTGCGGTACGCGACCATGCTCCCTTTACTAAGGGATGAATACGAGTTGCAATTATCAGTTAGTTAGATAAAGAGATGCGCGATTGAGATCGCTAGAAAGAGCAACGCGAGGACGATGGTTGCCCGAAAAATGATCTTTTCCGCCCCGCGTTTCGTGCGGTAGACGGTGCTGGATCCGCCAAACGCAAGCCCCAGGCCCGATCCCCGGCTTTGTATGAGAATAGAGGTCATCAGCAAGACTGAGACGACTATTTGCGCGATGTAGATGACATTTTTCATGACAACAGGAGAATGAAAGCATCCTAACAGGTTTATCTGTTCTTGTCAATTTGCGATTAGCAAGTAATAGGTAATAAGTAGTCTGTAACGAGTAACGCGGAATGAGGGCAGCAGTCGGTTATAGGTACGAGGAAGTCAGTTACAAAAAAACAGAAAGCGGATATGATATTTCTCCTATTTCCCATCTCCTATTTCTGTAACCGGCCTCTGATTACGTATGAACCGATTTCCGTCCTTGGACTATAGTACCGATTACTTTTCGGTGTAGTTCTTCCTATGCAGCAAACGATAATACCTGATCGCCTGATCGTGCACCGCGTCGCGGATCTTGCGCAGCAACAGTAGGGCAGGATCACGCTTTGTCAGACGTATGCTCTTGGCCCGACCGGGCACAAACAGCTCTTCTTCGCGTTTTGCAAGCGCAACAATCTTTGACTTCCAGGCGGTTTTGAGGATCGGATAGACGGTGTTGAGTTGGGGCTTGCCGCCGTCCACAACAATGAGCTGCGG
>JACQKJ010000048.1 GCA_016204595.1 Candidatus Komeilibacteria bacterium
CACCGCCGCAAGACTCGTAAAGACAATAGTTCCTGGCGGCTGAATCGAGCGGACCTCGCCTTTCAAGGCGCGAGTCCATTCGGCCTTAACTGCTTCTATGGGTTGAACCATGATTTTGACTTTTTTAAGTCTCATACGATGAAGCCCTCCTTTCTTACGAACCGCCAAAAATCCTCGACAAGCTCACCGACGCTCTTGAAATCATAGAGCGCTTCGCTGCCATGTAAGTGAAGGTGCGGCCCCTTCGGTTTGTGGTTATCGAAGCCGACAAGAACCTGTCCGGACTCTTTTAAAACAAGGAACATTGAAAACTTGAACCCATCCGGGTAATGAGCCGATGCAGGAACCTCGATGACCTTGAGTTCGGCCACCGCGACCTCAAGCGTCTTGCCGTGAACTAATGTCATCTTTCGGTGGAACCTGATCTTCGCCTTCACCTATGGTATTTATACCCTATGTTTGGTATGAATACCATATCTATTTTTGGGATGTAGAGTGGCCTATCATTTTTTG
Organism: Candidatus Komeilibacteria bacterium; assembly: GCA_016204595.1. GTDB lineage: Bacteria > Patescibacteriota > Patescibacteriia > UBA1558 > 2-01-FULL-52-15 > JACQKJ01. Next base: position 514 of record JACQKJ010000048.1, read on the forward strand.
GTCTTCCCGCGCACAAACCCGCCGCTTATGCCAATATGACGGGCGACCTTGCGGCTGATATGCTAGCCCGATCAAGCCGAGGCCAAGGCTAAGGTACCGACGATGATGATCGATAGGTTTTAATTCGATCAACGCGAGAATTCTCAAGTGGATCACAATCGCTTCGGCATAAAACGTTCCATCTTTCCACCACCCAAAAATATAAAATAATGTAACTTGAAAATTTTTTAATGCGGCGCAACATATGGGGCGACAGGCAAAATCTCATACCCCGGGGTATTACGCTCGCGTGGTATTGGGATTGGCAATAGAGGCCCCCGTTTCTGAACGTTTGTGGAGGGTGTCGTATGAAGGCGATCAACCGATTCGGGTCATTATTACTCATGCTCTCAGTCGCCCTGTGTCAATGGGTGCCGCTGGCTCGGGCATCCACGCCAATACCAACCGACATTGGCAATCTCGGCGGTGGACAAGCGAGCGTGAGCGCCGTGGCTAACGGTCTTGCCGTGGGAAGTTCGACGACGACTTCGGGGGAGAGCCACGCCTACCTCTGGTCCGCGGCAACCAGGACTATGAGGGATCTGGGTGTAATTCCAGGTACGCAATACAGCTTTTCGAACGGTGTCAACTCGAACGGCGAGGTGGTGGGCCGATCCTACGGCTTTAACTCCGACTTCACGGTTTTCACGAGTTATGCGTTCTATTGGTCGGCGGCGACCGGCATGCGCAATATCAACACCGGAACTGCATCGGTCATCAACGACTCGGGGGTCGTGGGCGGCGTCGACGCGAACGGACATGTTTTCCGCTGGACGCTGGCGGGCGGCCTCCAGGATCTCGGTCAATCCTGCGCCGCCAGCAGCGACACCTACGTTACCGGAATCAACGCCCGCGGGGACGTCATCGGCAATTCGGGATACTCGAACGGCGGTTACAACTGTTCTTTCATCGCATACGGCTCGTCGAGCGCGCTGACCACGCTCGTTTCTCCGGGGAATCAGAATTATCCGCCCTACTCCGAGATCAATATGGGCGCGGTCGACATCCGGGCCAATGCCATCAACGACAGCGGTGTCGTGGTCGGCCAGTATTTCGACGCCGGCTATATCTATGGAATTTACAATATCGCTTGTGGGGGGTTCTTTAACGTGGCGGTCCACAACTCCCACGCCTTCAAGTGGACTTCGGCCGAAGGATTCACGGACCTCGGCGGGTTCGGCGGAACGGCCGCCAGCGCGAACGCGATCAATAATTCCGGAACGATCGTCGGCACAGGCTACCTTCCCAACCCGAATCCGTGTGGCGGCACCTTACAGTACGCCCCGTTCGTCTACGTCGCGGGGCAGCCGCTTACGCAGCTCCCGGCCCCGTGGAGCCCTGAAGCCTGGATTTCAGCCGGCGGCATCAATGACGACGGCGTAATCGTGGGCTATGCGGGATCGGGTCTGAGGTCGGTCATGTGGCAAAACGGTATTCCAACCGATATCACACCGAGCTTTGCCAATCAGTTTCCCGGCACACCTTTTATCAAGGGATCGACCATTGGCGGTAACGGAGCAGACGCGAGCTGGAATAGTCACGCGTGGGTATTGTTGCTTCCGTCCGTGAAAAAAATTGAATACACCTGGGTGGCGTCGGGGTTCGGCGCGTGCAGCGCCACGTGCGGCGGTGGCACGGCCACGCAGACCGTGACGTGTACGGGTTCGGATGGGTCGATCGACGGGAGCGGCGCCGCGTGCGCGGGTCAGATTCCCCCGCCGACGAGCCAGTCGTGCAACACCCAAGCCTGTCCGGTTGATTGCCTGGTTGAGTCCCAGGGCTTTGGTGCCTGTAGCGCGGCCTGTGGCGGCGGAACTCAGACGGAGATCCTCACCGTGTTGATCCAGCCGGCGAATGGCGGAGCCGCGTGCAGGGATCCCATCACCCAAGCATGCAACACGCAGGCCTGTGACACCGACGGAGATGGAGTCGTGGACACGCTGGATAGCTGCCCCGGAACGACGGCAGGAGCGAAGGTAAACGCGAGCGGCTGCAGCGGCCCGCAGGTCGTCGCTAATCTCTGTTCCCCCACGGCTACGTATAAAAACCACGGTGCCTACGTTTCGTGCGTGGCGAGCGCGAGCAACCAGGCGGTGAAAGATGGCCTTCTGACCTCGAGTCAGAAGAGCCCCATCCAATCTGCCGCGGCTCAGAGCAGTATTGGGAAGTAAGGGCGCAGGCCATAACTCTAGGGAGGGTTTTTCAACACTCCCTAGAGTTATGGGGTGCGCCCCTTAGTTAGGCAGTACTTTTTTGAACAATAGGAGCCCAAAGAAATCAGCCATTTAGAAATCTCTTCTGAAGAGTTTACTTAATCTTCTTACCCGAAGCAGTAGATGTATTTGTTTTGGTGGTAATGTCAGTAGATGGAACGGTTTTCAATGCTGACTCATCCGTTACTGTTTGACTTTGAGGCTGGTTTTTAGCAGCAATCGCTTGTTTAGCAACATCGATTTCACGATCACAGCTTGGAAGTTCAACTAAAGTATAACCGTATTTTTTTGCTTCTACCTCAACTGCATCGTACTCAGGCTTCGGCTGATATGCGGCTGGAATGCCTTTTTCATTGAATAGATCTAATACAAGAGCTGTTGCCTTTAATGCAAGGCCCGTTAAACGCGATGAAAAATCAGTAAAATCGAGAGCGCGCTCTTGATATGCACGGGACTTTCCGATTGCTGTAGTTATCGATTCTGGATCATATTTACTGCCCTGAGAAGAAAATGAATCATATCCGGTCGCCATTATATTTCTAGCGATATTTCTTGAATGAATGCGATCCCATGCTTTAGATGATTTTTGCTGAGCAATCGTTGCTTGAGTAGACATTTGATCGGTCATTTTACTAAAAATATCTAGTTGTCCTTGTAAGCAATGAAAAGCTTTGCTGACCGACTCAACCACAGACCCATCTTCAGCAGCCTTTGAAATAGAGGAAACCATAAGCAAAAATAAATTGACCACCAGGATTGTTTTTTTCATGAAATCTCTTCTCAAGATTGTACTAAAAGCGTAAAGAAAACCTTATTAAAAATTTTATCAATATTTGAACAATATGGAATAGGCATATTTGTTCTACTGGCGGAACAATAAGCTTTGATCCCGAGAACAATCTTAACTAATCCATTTCTCGCGGTTCGCACCCGAGGGCTATGCTTGATCCCGTTCGACTGGTGGCTGAGGGCGGGATCGAACCGCCGACCTGCGGGTTATGAATCCGCCGCTCTAACCATCTGAGCTACCCAGCCA
>JACQKJ010000003.1 GCA_016204595.1 Candidatus Komeilibacteria bacterium
ACAACTATTACCGCAGGCATGGAGGCTTTGGGATGTACCGGTTAACCCCTGCGCAAAAGATTGCCCTGACCCTTACCAATGCTATGGCAAACAACGTGATCGCTTATCCCCACAAGGTAACTGGAACTCTGCAACAGTACACGATTTGACAAAAAAATGAAGCAGGCATAAGGTCAATTGTTACACTGAAGTTGTTCAATGACTGTTCATTGACAGCTCAAAAACCTCAAAACTAAGGTCTTTTCGGAGCGCGACATTATAGCCTTTCGGCGCTCATTCTTGGTGCAGTACAACAGTGCGGCTTCCCTGCCGCTTGACATACCAACAGCGTGGCACAAGCCACCGGAGGTGCAGTATGGATACGCTCTTGGAACTTGCACGACGAACGCTTTTTCGAGTCAAGCAAACGGACTACGGCAAGTCGTATCACGACGACCTGCTGACCGAATACGAACGATGCTGCGAAAGTCTCGAACGGACAGCCGAGGCGCGGCGAAGCAACGATCGGTACTTTCTCGCGATCAACACGCTGCTCCTCACCTCGTACATCTCGCTCGCGCAGGCAAAGCTCTTCGTCAACAACGGACACTGGACAGTGTTCGTCTCATGTGTCGGGCTCGTGATCTGCGCCATCTGGAACGCGGTAACCGTGTGGCACATGCAGCACCATCGCATACAGCGGCTTGTCGCGCGCATGATCGAAACCCGGCTTCCGGTGCGGCCACTCACGACCGAGGACAAGATGATGCGCGGCGAGCATCCGTTCATGTCGCGCCACTCGGCATGGCTTCGGTACTCGACCCCGTGGATCTTTGTACTCCTGTATATGGCTCTTCCGTTTCTCCTCTAGCATGAAGGGGGTGGAGATGTTCTTTCAAAATGGATAAGACCCATCGCGGTTCCAAGCGATGGGTCTTTGATGTTTAAAAATACCGAGTCCTAAAAATGAAAGGACCCCCTTGAACGTCGTGCTGACGAACAGAGGGGGGTCCAAACGATACAAGCGGACCTTCATCTTCGCTTCTTCAGCTTGGAGATCTCGATACTAATTGCTGCTAGCTTCTTCTCGAGCTGCTGTATCTCGATGTCCGGCGCGGCTTTGCCCTCAGTAAAATCCACACCATACTTCTCACGAATGAGAAGCGCGATGAGACCTTCGAATGAAACTCCATACAGCGAAGCGAGTTGCCGCAGAATAGCAGGATCCGGGTTACCTATCTTGCCCTTTTCGTACACCACAAGGAGAGACTGCGAACACTTGATTCCATTATCCTTGAGGTAGCGAAGGACTTTCCCATGACCACCGACGTTCGAGGCGAACCTTAACTTCTTCAACATATCTCCGAACGTGCTAAGGCGCGTTTGCTTGTTTGGCACTGGTAACCTCCATTAGGATGAACGAGGACGACTCACAAACTTAGCTTATAAGTCGCCGCAAGTCAAGCCTATAGACTGTCTGATCGAATTTCTGCGCGAAGATAGCCCATCAATGTGAGATAAAATCGGAGATTATGCATAGTCGCCAATCTCGGTCCCAGCCAATCCTCTGTTTTGAACATCTGGTACAAGAATGCGCGGGAATAGTTCTTGCAAAGCTGGCAGTCGCAAGAAGGGTCAACCGGCTTGGTGTCTGATTTGAATTCCGAGTTGCGGATGTTGACCGTTTCGTAGAAACGGTCATCCCGAGCGAAGCCGAGGGATCCCGTTTTAGTACCACGGGATCTCTCCACTCGCCGATGGCTCGGTCGAGATGACGGAGACCAAACAAACAACCTCCCATGCCTCCCCTCTCGTGTCGGGATCACGCAATCGAACATGTCGATGCCATGCTTCACGGCCTCAACAATTTGCTCGGGATAGCCGACTCCCATGAGATAACGAGGTTTATCGGCTGGCAGCAGAGGCACGGTGTAATCGAGCACTTTGTACATCTCCGCGGCAGGCTCGCCCACGGCGAGCCCGCCGATAGCATACCCCCCGAAGCCTCCCTCGCCGCCCGAAGCTTTACGCGAAAGGTGGTGGCGAAGGGGGGTTGCAGAAAATTCACGATCAATCTCTATAAGTTCCTTCGCCGATTGCCTGCGCAGTTCCCGATACGTCGAGCCCTGCACGATTCCGAACAACAATTGCCTCCGCACCGCTGCATATTTTTTTGAAAGCTGTTTTTTGTATTCAAAACAGTGTTTTGCCCACAAGGTTGTCAGTCGTACCGCTTCCTTCGTCTGCTTCTCGGTAGCCGGATACCCGGGGAAATAATCCAACGCCATCATGATATCCGATCCCAGCGCTGCCTGAATGGCGATCGATTTTTTCGGGGTCAGGCGGTGCTTCGATCCGTCAATGTGAGATCGAAAGGTCACGCCATGCTCATCAACGACGCGAAGCTTCGATAAGCTGAACACCTGAAATCCGCCCGAGTCGGTCAGAATGGGCAGGGTTGCCCGCATGAACTTGTGTAAGCCACCGTATTTCTTGAGTACCGCAAGTCCCGGCTGCAGGTACAAATGATAGGTATTGCTCAGAATAATTTCGGCTCCGAGATCAGCGACCTCATGCGCTTCCAGTCCCTTGACCGCGCCCTTGGTCGCGATCGGCATAAAAAACGGCGTATGTACCACGCCATGGGCTGTCCGAAGCACGCCGGTTCGTGCGGCAGATTTTTTTGACTTAACCTTGATTTTAAAAACAGACATATTCCGTACTGTCATCCCAAAACCCCTCACCCTACCCTCTCCCTGAGGGAGAGGAAGCCACACAAGACAATGAGATCACTAAGCTTCTCCCTAAGGGAGAAGATGCCCGAAGGGCAGATGAGGGGGATATAAAATTATTCGATCACCGTGCCCACATCTCCCTCTACGGTCGTCACGACCTGCGCGGTCGTCACGCTGAAACTTTTTGCCTGGAATACCTTTTGCCCTGAGGCGACGACGGTCGCGGGGTTCAAAACCGTCATGATCGTATCCTTGTCCTCGTCATTCGGCACAAGTTTCATCGAAAATGTTGCTTTGAGCGGTAACAGCTTTGTGGAAAAATTATTTATCTGCCATTCCAAGCGATTCGTATCCTGATCGTACTTGAGCGTCCCCTCATCAACATCACCCGTCGAGACAAAACTCACTTTCGCAGGGAGGAACGACGAAACATTCACCGAATCAAAATCCTGGCTCCCTGAATCAAGCGACCACACGACGAGATATATCGTTCTCTCATTGGTCACCGGCGGCAAGTTGCCGCTGCCGACCTGCTGGCCGCCCAAATTCCAATACAATCCCTGATTAAATACCAGCCCTTCACCGACCGATATTACAAAGACAGGTGAATTCTTTTTCCAGCCTGGCAAGCCATCAATGGTCAGCGTGATCACGGTATCGACGGTGGCCCGGCCTCCGGTCCCCTGTGTCAGCAGCGTTGCTTTCCAGGGTATCAGCACCTCTGCGCCTGATGCTATTGACCCCAGGCCTTCCGCGTTTTCCTTGGTCCAGACGATCGTATCTTTATCGACGGTCCCACTCGACTGCACTGTCTTGCGATCGATGACGTCGCTGTCCACCAGAGCTGTTATGCGAACATCGTTGATAGCTGACTGTCCTTTGTTCGTAACTTTCAGCTGGTAATTCAGCGTCTCCCCATAGTCCACGTCAAAATCTGCGCTCTGGCCGTTGATCTTGAGTTCAAGATCAAAATCGGGAGTGACCGGCGTAACGCTTAACTCGCGCCGCAACAAACGCCTGGTTTGTTCGTTCGCCGTCTGATTCACCTCAACAACCCAGGATTGCGGGTCGACAGCATCTGCCGCGACTTTGGCATTGACCGTGATGGTCAAGGGCGTATCAACCGCTATGGAACCTTTCCAGTGGCCGTTCTCCAAAGCCGGTGCGACGGAAATTATATCGAAGTCCTTCGGCGGCCTTACTTCAATATCAAGATCGTTCAACGGTTCCGACGTCGAATTCTGAATTTCCGCGGTGAAGGCAACATCCTGTCCCGCAAGCACCTTGTCAGGCGACGTCAACGTAACGGCTATCTGCGAATCAGAAATATTCGTTTCGAAAACCTCTTTCACTTCGAAATCAGAGTTGATGTTCTCCGGCCGATAGCTCAATCGGAAGATCGCCGATTGCGTTTGCCCCTTGGAGCCGACCAGCTGCCCTTTGATGCGGAGCTGTCGCTGTTCACCCGGGTCCAAAGGCCCCAGCACCCAGGTGGTACCGGTGTCGCTGGTGGGGTTTTCTGATGAATCGTTGTAATAAAAACCATCCGGCCACTGCACATCAAGTTCGACTGTTTTGAGCGCGATGACGTCCTGATTTTCGTAACTGACAAGATAAGTGATCTCATCGCCGGAAACTAATTCCGAATCGGCAGTGACGGTCAGCACGACGCTATCGCCCTGAAATTGCGGCGGACGATTATTCCAATAGAAAAACCCTGCAACGGTTGCCGTGAACAGCAGGAACAGAAAAACCAAAAATCCCCAGCCTCCCCGCCTGCCGCGCTCGAACGTTTTATACTCCTCGGGGACGATGTTTTTTTGAGCTCGCGCATATCCGCTGCTTGCTCGAACCGACACCCGGGACTGGTCTATACCTGACATTTTTTTTAACGGCACCCGGCGCGAGTCACCTGCCGCATCGAGGTTTATTTTTTTGCTCCTAAAAACACTCATGCTATTGCGTAATTGAATAATTTAGTCGATTGAAGTGGCTGACTGATAATATCCTGATAATACTGCTGACTGACCTCAAGCCATTGGCGCTGCAACCCGTTGGTACCTGCCATCGCGATGATCCGCAGCCAGTCGTTCTCATCAAGTACGGCGCAGAGAAACGGAAGCATGCCCGATTCCAGACGCGTGCCAGAGCTCTCATGCCTGGAGCACAGAAATCCCCTGAGCGGCTCATAGAATACCGCCGCATCCATCGCCTCACGGCACAGAGCGCACTGGTCAAGGTTCGGCCTCCATCCGGACAATGCCATGAGCTTCCACAAGAAGATCCGGCCGGCAAGCACTTTACCGCGGGCATCAAGCAGATCGGATTCCAGAAGCGAAAGTGTGTCGCGCAGCATATCGAACTCCTGCGCTGCGGCAATTCCCGGA
>JACQKJ010000054.1 GCA_016204595.1 Candidatus Komeilibacteria bacterium
ACGCTGGGAAGCTTGAATACTGCCCGGATTGCTTCTCCCACCGTCATGTCTGGTAAGTCGAGTGGCTCGAGGTTTTTGATCCGCCGGTTTGATTCGAAAGTCTTTGGGGGCATGTTGGTGAGGACTTGTTCTAGATTGAGGTCAACAGGTGTCTGGCCGTTGAGAGAATCTTCAACGACAACTTTTCCCCTGCCGTCTATTTTTCCGAGCACTTCGCAGTTGACGCGTTCACGCTGGCAGACTGATTGAAAGAGCTCAATCAGATTAGGTCTCACTAGGAGTCCGTATCCTTCTTGGAATTCGGCGCTCCAAATTTTCAGCACTGACATTGTTTTGTCGCCTAGCGCGATTTTGCGGATATCGATGATGCCGCCAACGGGTTCAAGAAGTTCAGTAAGAACATTGCTCGGCCCGCCTGCGCCCTGATCGTGAATGCTCGAGATGGGATTGTGCTTTCCCATTTCGGCGCAGGCGCGAATGACTCGGTTTGCTCGATTTTCCATCTCTGCGTTGCCACGTTGGACGGAGTTGAGATCAAGCGTCTCGGTATTTTCACCTTGCATCATGCTTGAAGCACTACCTCCGCCAACCCCAATGGGGTAGGCTGGCCCGCCGATGCGCACGATGAGCATTCCATCTTCGGGTGTTTCTTTGGCAAGGTGCTCGTCGAATAAGTGACCGACCCCACCGCTGTAGAGTACCGGCTTGCGAGGCTCGCGCCATTCATTGTCCACGATTTGCCCGAATGTTCGGCAGAACCCACTCGTAAGCGGCTCGCCGAATTGATTGCCATAGCTTGATGCGCCATTCGAACCCTCAATGAGAATCGAGAGTGGTGAAGCATACTGTGAGGGCTTGTCTCTGCCGACGGTCTCTCCGGGTATCGCGTACTCTGGAATGAAAAGGTTGCCGACAAAATAGCCCGCAACGCCGATGCCGACGATGCCACCACGTCCGACAGCACTATTGTCGCGAATGCGCCCACCCGAACCCGTTTGGGCTCCAGGAAAAGGCGCCACAAATGTCGGATGGTTGTGCGTCTCTGCGGTGCAGGTGATGTGGATCGTCTTTTCGCAGAGGTGCATTCCCGATGGCTTACCCGGAGTGATGGGGAGGATCAGGCGCGTGCGGAATCCTTTGATTACGCCGGCGTTGTCTCTGAATGCAATGAGGCTACAGCTCTCACTGCCAAGATTCTTCAGAGGTCTCTGAACAACCTCAAACAGAGTCTGCTGCATCGGCCTTCCATCGATGACAATCTGGCCTTTGAAGTACCAGTGTCTGGAGTGCTCGCTGTTTGCATTGCCGAGCTGAAACAGCTCGACATCGGTTGGATTTCTTTTCAGGATTTCTACGAAGAGGCGATAGTAGTACTCGATGTCTCTGGCATCCATGCCAAGGCCAAGAGCACTATTTATCTCTTCAAGAGCTTTTTTTCCGCGCCCTAGGAGATCAATGATTCTGACATCTTCGGGCGTGATGCCGGTGTCGAAACTCTTGATTCCGTTTCGGTAGGGTTGCTCGGTCATCCGGTCAAGGTGGGTTCTGATCAAAACATCCGCCGGATAATCTTTGCTCGTCCGATGACGGCGGGTCCGCTCGATGCGCGTGACATGCCCGAGTCCCATAGCTTGGCAGATTGCCACGGCGTTTGACGAGAACGGAGTCTCGATCGAAAGCCGAGGGCCGATTTCTACAATCTCTGTTGCTGCTAGATGAGGCTCGGTGCCTGTGTTGCTGGGCTCGAATGTTTCTCTGATGAGCCACTGGAGCTTTTGCTGTTCTTGTTCTGACAGCGGGCCTGTGGTCTCAATATAGAAACCAAGATCCAAGTCGCTGTTGATCTGGCGATAGATGGTGTGGATCATGTGGTCCCCCCTCTTTTGTTGTTGAACGTTTGTGTTTACAAAAAACAAGGCACCTACCACAGGTGCTCTAATAAGAATACTATTCAAAAATAGTTTTATTGCAAGAAAAAAGGCGACCTCATTAAAAGGTCGCCCTACTCGAAGCGCTCGACTATATAGTCGGCGGGATGTTCAAGAGAATTGTGATGTACGCCGTCCCAGCGAATCAAGTCATTGACTACCATGCTGGTAATCTCCGGCTGGTAGCAATGTTCATAGTGGTTGACGCGCCGTGCGAGGGTTTCGGGCGTATCGTCATCCCTGATTTTGATTTTGCATTGGAAGAAGACTGGGCCTCGATCGTACTGTTCGGTGACAAAGTGCATGGAGACCGCAGAGTGCGTTACCTCGCCTCGGCCAAATGCAGCCATGACAGCTTCGTGGACATGGTGTCCGTAAAGCCCAGATCCACCAAACTGAGGCAGGGGACCAGGGTGGATATTGAACACTGTTTGCGAGTTGAAGCGCGTGGCGGGATCGAATCCGCTGACAAGCTTGAGCCAGCCTGAAAGCGCAAAGAAGTCAGCTCTCGATTCGGATGCGAGATGTTGATACGCTTCGCCTGTCCACGGTTTTGGAAAATGTAGGAATGGAATGCCTAATCTATCGGCCCGACTGTGTACGCCGCCATTTGCGTGGTTAGAAACGACCGCTGCGATTTCGGCATCGAGCGATCCCGTGCGAGAAGCTTGTACTAGGTTTTCAAATCCTGACCCGCCCCCTTCGGCCGATCCCGACGCGAATACCAGAACTCGTGGTTTGCTCATA
>JACQKJ010000052.1 GCA_016204595.1 Candidatus Komeilibacteria bacterium
ATCCATTCCTGAGCGCATCTTTGCATTTCTTTCCCGCCGACTGTGGCGAGGCGGCGACGTAAGCTACCTCAAACCACGGATGGCCTTCCAAGAGTTGTATATATTTCTGCCCGACCATGCCTGTCGAGCCGAGAATCCCAACGGGAATTTTCTTTTGCATGGATTAGTTATACAGCACAGGGCCAAAAATCCAACTAGTGAGATTTTCACCCCGTTAGAAAAAGGCTATTTCGACCGCAATGCGGTGAAATTATATCCTTTGTCCGAACTCTTTTCGAGCGACGAGGCTAGCGCACGCGGCGCGTGCGCTGTATTGCGTACCGACAAGGTACGCCCCGGTTACGCTGAAGTGCAGCACCGCCCGCCCCTCGACAAGCTCGGGGCAACCCCACGGATTCGCTCCTTGCATTCCTGATTCGGCGGGGTGAATCCAAATGCATTTTCAAAAAGGAAAGGGCGAATCCGTGGGGTTCTGCCTTTCAGGCAGGGGCGGCGTCAATACAAAACCCAAAAGGACGAAACGGCTCAAACGTATATACGGATGAGTCGTTTCGACATAACAAAAAATTTTAAGGTGAGACGCTATATAATATCCCGCGCGATAATGTTACTCTTTTTTGAGCAATAAGCGTTGTACCATCGGTATCATATATGCGTAGTACTCCGGCAACTGGCGTTAGTACATTCGTTGGAATTTTTAGCACGACTCGGTCCTCGTCAAGCGCAGCGGAATTAGACCACACCTCGCCCGAATCCGCAGTGAATACGACTTTCTTTTGCAGGAAAAACGCGTTCATATGCATCGCAAAACAGTAGTCACCAATGACCCAATAGAGGTCGCACGAACCATAGGCGCTCTTTTTCGGCGCAGCACCATAGATCACGCCGAGGAGACGGTTGCCGTCCCGAATTATGCCAGCATTGGTTACCGTCTGCTGTTTGTCACTCGATGTCAGAATTCCCATATCGGTGAAGTGGAGGCCGTCCGTACTCAAACCATACGCAAGCGATTCCATGTGCCGATCGTAAAACATGATCCAATCACTGCCGAATTTCTGCACGTCCGGCGTGCCTGCATATCCATTTTCCGGGCTCCCTGTTGCAAAGACTTCTCCCAAATCAGAAAAATGCAACCCATTTAAACCTCTCGCGACGCGGATAGTGAAGCCGTTATTTTTCGTAGCGGCCGGGTCGCCGCCTTGGTCGTAGTAGAGGTAGAACATGCCATCGGACATGACAAGCGACGGCCGGTGCATAAAAGTGACCGGCGTCCCGTTGCGATCAACGGATATGAGGCGAGTTTTGTCGGAGTAATTCGTATACCAACTATCTAGATCAGTAGAGACCGCAGACGCAATCGACGTGATGTTGTCAGCGCCAGACAGGCCATTTGCCGCCGAGTAGAGCATCAAATACTTTCCCGGTTCATAGGATACGACAGTGGGATCGTTGGCGACCAGTCCATCTTTGTCGGTGATGACTAGCTTTCGATTTGTCCAAATTGGCGGAGTAAAGTCGAACGTGCTCTTACCGAGGAAATTTGAGCTCATCGCGTTATACGTGCGGTCAGTATGGTCTTGCGGATTACTGCTGTCCCAGCCGCCGTAAAACAATTTCCACGCGCCGCTCGGCAAACGGTGCAGATTTGCAGCATAGATATTTGCAAGTGCAGTATTTTCCGCAGTAATAACGTGCGAGAAATAGTACGGATTCCAATTTTTTAATTTGTTTTTATCAAACGTCCCCGCCGCAACACCTTTAATAACGACTTCGTTAAATGCTACGGGAATGGTCTGTTCAGAAATTGCGCCGATAGGTTGGATAGCACACGTATTACTCGTCGTCTGCCACACACTCCATGTAGGACCCGGACATGAACTCGTCCGTGTCTGTGTAATCGAACCGGTTTGTCCCGAGGGACATGCGAGTGTCTGGGTTTGCGGCGGTAGCGGAGCGCAGGAAGTCGGCGATGGTGGAATAGTTCCTGCCGAAGAAACACTGATGACAATTGTGCTGAGCACATGGACAGACGCAGGTGCGCCAAGACATCGCGGATCGGCGTTTGGCCCACAGCCACCTGGATCAGACTTGATGAGACGTGCTGTATAGGTGCCGGCATTGCTGTAGGTATGTGTCGCAGTCGGTTGTCCGCAGGCACCAATGCCGCCTCCCGGGCAATTGTTTTGCAAAGAGCCGCTTTGTCCATCACCAAAATCAACAGAATACATCGTTGACCATTCAACCGCGGCGCGGAATACAACCGACAAAGGAGCCGTTCCTGAACTTGGAGACGCAAAGAAACCAACGGAACCTGTTCCAGTGCCTGTGGTTGTTTGATCGGTTGTTTGTCCAACTCCAGTGGTGGATGAACTTGAGGAAGATTGCGAACAAACCCGAACGATTGCTGCGCGTGTGCGCGGTCCCACTACTCCATATCCATTACTCGCTGTCGATCCAGTACAAATCTGCATCTCTCGGCACTGAAATTTTTTGACAGCTGCTTCGGTAAGGCGGCCAAAGTAGCCGGTGTTGTTGCTTGTTGCGAGGTCGCCTTTGGTGATGAGAAAACTCTGGAGTTCGCCGACATCGGTACCGCGACTGCCAAAAGCAAGATTGCGATACAAGTTTGGGCAGGAAGCAGCAGATGCAAAGATTGGCAGCGTAAGAAAAATAATCCCCACGACCGTCAATGTTTGCCTTTTCATATCTGACATTATATATCCCTTTTGGGGAGAACCTGTCGTTTTGCAATGTTCTTCGACACGACAGGTTCTGCGCGCGGACGGGTGGGTGGGCAAAGCGCACACATTCTGTGTCTCGCCATTCCTTAAAAATGAGAGCATGGCGAGACCCGCTATTGTATTTGTATTGACGCCGCCCCTGCCTGAAAGGCAGACCCCACGGATTCGGCCTTTCCTTTTTGAAAATGCATTGGAATCACCCCGCCGAATCAGACATGTAAGGAGCGAATCCGTGGGGTTGCCCCGAGCTTGTCGAGGGGCGGGCGGTGCTGCACTTCAGCGTAACCGGGGCGTACCTTGTCGGTACGCAATACAGCGCACGCGCCGCGTGCGCTAGCCTCGTCG
>JACQKJ010000051.1 GCA_016204595.1 Candidatus Komeilibacteria bacterium
ATATGGATACAGTGTATGATCTCATCATCGTCGGCTCCGGCATTGCCGGACTTTCGGCAGGTTTGTACGCAGGCAGGTATCGCCTGAAAACGCTTATTATCGGCGGTGATTTTGGCGGTGAAGGCACGACTGCCGGTGAAACCTTGAATTATCCGGGTATTATGAAAATTGACGGCTACGATCTGATGGTGCAGGTGAAAAAACAAGCAGAATCAGTAGGTGCCGAGTTCATTGACGGACGTGTCAGCACAGCATCACGCAAGGGCCATTGTTTTGTGTTGACGGTTGATGGCGCTGAATACATCACTAACACTATTATTTTGGCGACCGGATCGAAACGGCGAACATTGGGATTGCCGCGTGAAGCAGAATTCAAGGCCAAGGGCTTGCATTACTGCGTTACCTGCGACGGGCCAATCTATAAAAATAAGACGATTGCAGTTGTCGGAGGCGGAGACGCTTCGATCAAGGGCGTGAATCTTGTCGCCGAGTATGTGCAGAAAATATATCTGATCGTGCGGGAGAAGGAGATCATCGCCGAACCGATCAATCTGGAGCAGATGAAAAAACTTGGCGGCAAAGTAGAAATTTTGCTTGAGACTGAGGTGAAGGAGCTTATGGGGACTGCGCGTCTTGAAAAAATAAAACTCTCGAAGCCGCACGAGGGATCTGATACGCTTACGATTGATGGCCTGTTCGTTGAGATCGGTGCATCGCCTGATGTTGAGCTTGCACAAGAGCTGGGTGTTGCGCTTGATGAGCATGGATATATCAAGACCGACACTATGATGCGCACGAATGTTGACGGCGTATTCGCGGCAGGCGATGTTGTGAATCATTTTGGGCGTTTCAAGCAATACATTACCGGAGCGGCGCTTGGAGCTGTTGCCGCCACTTCTGCATACGACGATCACAAGATCCACGGCGATCTGTGCCAGTGGCATGCGGTTCCGGGGGAGAAATCGGTTCATAAGAAATCAGAAGTCAGTTAAAGAAAGCAGAAAACAGAGATATTAAATATTCTCATTTCCGATATCCTATTTCCGTAACTGTTTTCCGACTTCTTTTCAACTGATTTCTCAATTAACAAACTAATCCGACAACCTATGACCTTTGTCATCACGCAGGCAGTGCCCATCTTGGTCGGAGCGGTCATATTCACCGTTATCGGCGGGATCTGGTATATGCCGCAGGTATTCGGCAGGGTGTGGATGCAGCTGCAATTCGGAAGCACCGAGTTGCCTCCAGACCGAAAAAAGAAGGCGGCAAAAGCTATGGCCGCATCGTTCGTGCTGGCGCTTATAACTTGCGCCGTGCTGCGAAAGCTACTTCTTATCTTTGGAGTAGCGACGCCCTCGGAGGGGGTTCAGTATTCGCTCTGGCTTGCCATCGGTTTTATCATCGTACCGCAGTACAACGACATACTCTTCTCGGGCAAGCCAGTGAAACTCTACGCCATTACGACTGGGTATTATGTGGTGTCACTCGTTCTGGTAGGAGCCCTGTATGGCTGGTGGCAGTAATTAGCGGTTCAGTCCGGCCCAGAGTAGGATCAGGAAAGAAATAATAATCGCAAAGCCGACGACGGTTCCCACTGAGCGGAACCGTTTTCGGTATACGGTTTTGAAAAACCAATACAGCTGACCGAAAACCGCGAGCGCTGTCATGACGTACAGCAGAACGCGCGGCGCGTTCATGGCGGTATCTGCGCGGATAAGGGTGAAATGCAGGATGATAGCGGCAAAAGCGCCGTACACGAATTTGTGCAGACGCTTCCAATTGCGTCCCAGCATACGCATCGCTTTGTCGTTCGAGGTGAGCAGCATGGCAAAGATGATAATAAATCCGATAACGCCGAAGAGCATCGGATTCTCAACGGGGTTGAGCGTGAAAAACAGTGAAGTATAATCGAAGCCCAGATAGTAGTACGAAACGCCAAGAACATGAGCTGTGATTGCCAATGCCCCGGCAACGCCCAGATATCGCCGTATATGCCAGTACTGCGCCCATTGTGGCACCCAGCGGAAAACGGCGCTCGAGAAGAGAGCAGCTGCGATAAGCGTTGTGCCTGCAAGAGCCGATCCTCTGACGATGGAGGTTGCAACATCCTGGGTCGTCAGTATGTAGTACTGATAAGCGACTTCAACCGCGTAGAACACTAACGAACCGATCGAAAATTTGATGAAAAACGGCCAACCGGCCGGATCAAATTTCTTTTTGGCCGGAAGGGTCGGAGACGTTGAGATGACGGTAGTATCCGTCGTTTGCTGAGCATCTTTTTCGTCCATGCGATTATCTGCGCCGGGGCCAGCGGAATCGCCAGCGTGGTTTTTCCCCCATGGCTGCGGATATCCATACGATGAGCGCGGTCGCGATCAAAAGCCGGGGGAAGAAAGCAATCAGTGTATCGCTTGCAGAGTGGGAGACGCGGTCAACCGACCAGAATGAAAAAACCGTAAACGAAACATATAGGATGCTGAGAAGCCATCCGTGCCAGGAGGCAGGGTACCAGCTCCAGTCGCTATGCTTTTTTTTGAACCAGGGCTTGCGCATACCGTAATTAAAGCAATAAATATTCAAATGCGCAACAATACAAAAACCGCCCTGTACCATACGGTACAGGGCGGTTTTCTGTGTAGAGTCAATTACCAGTTGTTCTGCTGGTAACCGCCCCGGTCTCCGCCGCCGCGGTTGAAACCGCCAGCGCGTCGCGGAGGACGAGCTTCCATCGGGCGAGCTTCATTGACCTTGATGGTCCGGCCTTCAAATTCCTTGCCGTCCCACATCGAGATCGCAGCAGCTGCTTCCTCATCGGTAGCCATCTCCACGAATCCGAATCCCTTTGAGCGGCCGGTCATCTTATCCATGATGACGGTTGCCGACTCAACGGTACCAGCCTGTGCGAACGCGTCGCGCAAAGTGGCTTCGGTCGTGCCGTAAGACAGACCACCAACATATAGCTTTTTTGCCATTGTGTTCCCTAACTTTATTAATGTAAGGCGACCTCTTCTCCTCTGCTCCGCCGATTGGCGGATCCGGCGCGCTTGGCGCCCTACCTTACACCGTTAGGGGTGCAGGAAACATAATGAGAATCACTTACGGGAAACACTGTACAGGATATAGCCGATTCTGTCAAGCCCGTTAGAAATCCCGCCCAGCAGTTCTCGTTTGGATATAATTTTATTATCACGACCTTGTTGTATGGTATTGATTACTATATGGGATTTCTAACGGGCTCAAGCCCGTTGGAGATAAGTTAAAGGGGTTGAAATCAGTTAACAAGAGGCCAGAAAACAGTTAAAGAAATAGGATATCGGAAATAGGAGAATTTCTTATGTCCATTTTCTTATTTCTTTAACTAATTTCCGTTTTCCTATTTACCTATTTCCTTTTCCGCTACCATGATGAAGTACGGGAACAGGTTCCGCACTTCGTAATAGAGTTTTACTTTTTTGAAATATTTTTTGAGGATCGGAAGCACGAGAGGGGAATATTGGTAGACGAGGAAGGTGCCGCCTGCAGAGAGCTG
>JACQKJ010000055.1 GCA_016204595.1 Candidatus Komeilibacteria bacterium
GCACTCGGGTCTTCCGATACTAAATTGTCCTGCCCACCTTCGCTAAAGCTTCGGTGGACTACCCTTCCTAACCTTCGGTTAGTTCGTGTGGCTGAAAGCCACCCGAAGCTCTCTCCGCGAGCGAAGGGTGGCGGTGTGCTCGGGTCCAGTACCTACACCGCTGGGCGATTATAAGGCATTTTTGATATTTTTTCCAGTGGCTATTTGAGGCCTGTGGGTCAGGGTCTAAACGGAACAAACGGAACACAAAATGGAGGCCCAGACCAGTGTTCCGTTTACGGAGGAGCGTTTACAATAGGAGCGCTATTTTACAGTACGCTATGGTATAATCAGTATATATGAAGCAAGGCAAAAAACTCATTGAATGTGAACTCATTACCGGAGGCAAGAAGGCCGTTCCTGCGGATCAGTTGTTATTCCGTCCGGCCGCCTACGGGATCATAACAAAGGGCGCACAGGTTCTTCTCGTGAATACGAAAAGCACCGGCAGGTGGTTTTTTCCGGGGGGAGCAGTCGAACGGGGTGAAAAAATCGAAGATGCGCTCAAACGTGAGGTACAAGAAGAAACAGGGTTGCTCCTAAAGGATATTTCATTTTTTGCCTTTAAGGAAAGCTTTTTTTATTACGAGCCTCATAAACAAGGGTATCATTGCTTCAATATTTTTTTTACAGCCATTCCTCAAGAGGGCGCCTCTGCTGCGCAAGTGAAAAACGATCCTACCGACGAAGCGAATCGGCACGAGTGGCTCGATATCGCATCGGTCCAGCTAAGCGATATGCAGAGTTTTGGCGCTGAGATTCTTGAGAAGTTCCAGACCTCCTAAAATATTAGGTATGAAAAACCTCGAAATCAAAGCAAGGATTGGCGATATTTCTCAATACAAAGCTCTTTGCAGACAGATAGGCGCTCGCCGTATATGGACCAAAAAACAGATCGACACGTATTTTAAGGTGCCAAAAGGCAGGCTTAAGTTGCGCGAGGAAGGCAGCCAAAAAAATGAACTGATTTATTATCAACGGCGAGAAGGAACCAATAAACGGTGGAGCGATTACGATATTGCGCCAGTTTCGCGCCCTGCTGCCGTGAAACGCCTCCTGGGAAAAGCATATGGCATTGCCATCGTGGTCGATAAAAAGCGATTGCTTTATCAGTACAAGAATGCCCGCATTCATTTGGATGAGGTTAGGCATCTGGGTTCATTTCTTGAAATAGAGATTGTGGTAAAAAAAGATGAACTACAAGCGAAGGCGTTAATGCGCACCCTCCTAGATGCGCTCGGTTTACCCCAGGACGCTTTTATTAAGGAGTCGTACAGCGATCTACTTCATAAAAGGAAGAACCGCCGGTAGCGAGCCGACGGTTCGGGGAATGCTCACGGATGCGCCGTGAGCAGGAATTTCCGAAGCAATGCTTTCAGGTTGGGAAACATCTTGAGCTGGTCGAGAGCTTCAACGCCGAAGAAACCGATATCCTCGGTCTCAACGGCGTGTCGTTGCAGCCGTGTCCGCGGTCCGAGAATGCGACAGCGGTAGACCAGATCAAGATGATGATCGCAACCCTTGACCCCTCGGATGCGTTCGCAGAGAACGGCGTACGGAATATGCAGAGATGAGACGTCCGCCTTCTTGTCGGCAAGAGTTCTGTCCCGAGAACTCACGATCTCGACCCTAAGGCCGGTCTCTTCCCTCACTTCGCGCACCAGCGCTTCGTCGGGGGTTTCATGCGGCTCGATGTGACCGCCAGGGTAGAGCCAGACGCCGAGCTTCTTGTGCTTCACGAGCAGCACTTGTTCGGACTGATTAACAACGATAGCTGATGCTACGAAATGCACTGTACGTTTCAAGGCAACCTCCTCTCTTAGTTTTCGCCATACACTTCGAGCCACGTATTCGCAACCTCTGCCTGGATCTCTGGCGTGGAGCGATGAAGGCCGTTCGATACTCGCTTGTCTCTGAGATGCCGCATACAGGTGACGAGTTCCCCGTAGATGAGGTCCAGCGCGGGGCCGATGATGCTGAAATCCCGAAAGTTGATCGGGAATCCTTTGTGCAAAAGATAGAAGCTGTCGCCGTTGGCTTTCGTATAGCGACGCACCGCGTCGTTGAGGTCTACCGCCGAACAAAGCTTCCCAAACCCGGCTATGTCGAACTCGACATCTTTCGAACTCGCACTCGCGAGAATTGCCCCCGTTCGTATTGAAGGGACATCAGAAGCGAAGATCGAGGTCTTGCCCGTGCAACCCACGACAAGGTTGCATTCCTGCAGCAAATCTGTCAGGGAGCGGCGCGAAAAGAACCCCTCGACTTTTGCTTTGATGAGGCGTGACGGGTTGACATCAAAGATTGATACCGCTGACTCCCGTCCCCGAAGTGCTATCGCGCTCGAGGTGCCAATCTTGCCAAAACCGATGACTCCGGATTGCAATCCCTGAATCGTAGCACGAAAATCCTCCCTGACAATCCGCTCAATGCTGTAGACTGCCGCATCGCCGATAAGCGTGTCCTCCACTGCTTTGAATTCGCTCTGCGCAATTGAGAGAATCGGGCATAGGTGCGGAGCACGAGCCTCGTAGCGCCAATGACCGGCATTCGTGTCCTCAACAATGCCCAGAAAGTGCTTGTGGATTGAAAGATCGCTCGTGAAATCGGCGAGATAGCCGCCGACCTCTTGAATGATCAGTGGGTGTGAAGATGCTTTCAGTAACGCGGATGCCTGTTTTTGCGCAACCCGAAAAGTCTCATGAAGCGACTTTGGGATGAGCACGCGGAAGTTCTTTTTTCGCAAGGCAGCTACCGCTGACCGGTCATACGAGTATGGAATGGCGATGATTCTCTGTACCGGAAACAGCTTATTCAGAGCCTCGATAAAATCGACCGAGGTGGGCAGCACATGCGTAATCAGCATGCAGTGAGCGCTTTTTGGCAGCGCATCAGCGGCGATGAGCCGCTCGGTTACGGGCAGTGTCGTTGACGCGTGTTCGACGACCATGGCGGCTCCTTTTCATTGCTTCAGATAGTGTTAAAGATCAGAAGTCCATGCTTGCAGCACGGGTGAACACCTCATATCATCATGGTCGCGGGCATCTGTCAACTTGTGTACTGTTGCAGAGTTCCAGTTACCTTGTGGGGATAAGCGATCACGTTGTTTGCCATAGCATTGGTAAGGGTCAGGGCAATCTTTTGCGCAGGGGTTAACCGGTACATCCCAAAGCC
>JACQKJ010000053.1 GCA_016204595.1 Candidatus Komeilibacteria bacterium
GCTGTGGGCGTGGGCACCATCGAAGCTCCGCGTGGGACCTTGTATCACAAGATGACCATTACCAAAGAAGGGGTTGTGAAAGAAGGCGAGGTCATAGTTCCGACCGGACAGAATCAGATAATGATCGAGCGGGATATTAAGGAGTTTGTACAGGCGCATCTGGATTGGCCAAAGGCAGATTTGGAACGAGGCATTGAAGAGGTAATTCGGGCGTATGATCCCTGCATGAGTTGCGCAAGCCATTTTTTGGAGGTGAGGTGGAGGGAGAGTTGAGGACATCCTTAGCATTGCCTTCAACTGGAACCCCAATGATCCGCAGTTTCAATTGCGGATATATTTTTTACTCATAAGCAGGGCTGAAAATGAACTCTATCGCGTTGTGTATAACTGCGAAGTTTACTATAATGAGGATATGAGACGCATAGGTAATGAGTGTTTTTCGAGGGTGATCAAACGATATGCTTGAGATAACTGACGAGCTGATACAAAAGATACTGGCGCAACAGGCGTTCATCACGCAGAAGCAGTATGATGATGCGCTACAGCGCGCAGCGAAGACCAAAAAGAAACTTTTGGATGTCATTTTAGATCAGGACCTGATCTCGCGCGATCAGTGGGGTCAACTTTTCGCGAAGCATTTCGGGTATCATTACGTTAACCTTGCCGAAGAGAATATCGAACCGCAGGTGCTCCAGATCGTTCCGGAGCTGGTTGCCCGTAATAAAAAAATAATCGCCTTCGGCCAGGGTCAGGGAAGCATCAAGGTCGCCATGGCGCACCCTGACGATCTCGAGATGGTCAATCTGCTTGAAAAGAAAGGCGGGGTGACTGTCGAGGTGTTCTATGCTCCTCCCGAAGACATCGATGCCACGCTGACGCACTACAAGGAAGATATCACGAAGGTATTCGATGCGCTGGTCAAAGCTGCCGAGCATATGGATGAAGGCGTGGTTTCTGAATCCGCGGTCATTACCATGGTTGAAAAACTGATCTCTTACGCTCATCAGAATAACGCTTCAGATATCCACATCGAGCCCAATGAAAACAGAATTGTCATCCGTTTCAGAATCGACGGCATACTCCATTACGTCATCGATCTCCCCAAGAGTTTGCTCGACCAGCTGGTCTCGCGGATAAAGGTCATGGCGAAACTCAAAACCGATGAGCACCGCAGCGCTCAAGACGGAAAGATCCGTCACGCCATCTCCGATACGAAAATCGATATACGCATCTCGATCATTCCCATCACCGAGGGGGAGAAGGTGGTGATGAGGCTTCTTTCGGATAAGAACAGGCGCTTTACCACCTCTCAGCTGGGCCTGGATCCCGATGATAAGGCCACGCTTGAAAAAGCCGCCCGACGAAGCCACGGCATGATACTTGCGACCGGCCCGACCGGCTCCGGGAAGACAACAACGCTCTACTCTGTTCTCAAGATGATCAATTCTTTGAAGGTGAATATTGCGACCATTGAAGACCCCGTTGAATATAACATGGAGGGCGTGAACCAAATTCAAGTAGATCCCAAAACGAACCTGACGTTCGCGAAAAGCCTCAAATCCATCTTGCGGCAAGACCCGGACATCATCATGGTCGGCGAGATCCGCGACGAAGAAACTGCAGATATTGCGATCAACGCGGCATTGACAGGCCACCTCTTGCTCTCAACGCTTCACACCAACGACGCTGCGACCACCATCCCGCGGCTCGCGGAGATGAAGATTTCGCCGTATCTCATCACCTCGGCGGTTAATCTGATTATTGCGCAGAGGCTGGTGCGAAAAATATGCGTGCGTTGCAGGTATGGCCACGCTATCCTGCCCGAGGAGATCACGCAGCTCAAGGAATTCCCCGAACTTCGCGAGTGGGTCAAAAAAATCGATGCCAGTAAACTCTTTTTCAGCGGCAAAGGTTGTAAAGTGTGCAACAATACGGGTTTTTCAGGGCGCACCGGTATTTATGAGTTGTTGGAAATGAATGAAGAGATCCGTAAGGTTATCATGTCCGGTGCGAACGCTGGAGAGATCCAAAAAGCCGCGATAGCGAACGGCATGAAAACCATGCTGATCAACGGCATGAATAAAGTGATCGAGGGGGTCACTACCGTTGAGGAAGTTATCCGCACTATTAGCGTATAAAGGATGGCCAGTATATATACATTCTGCGCTCAGACAAGAAAAGGCAGGGTCGTGCTCGGTCGCATACGGCATGCCTCGAGAGAAAGCGTGAAGGCGATACTCGAAAAAAAATATGCAAAAGTTTTTCTTGTTGAACTCGCTCCCGGGCTTTCCTTGGTACGGTATTTCGGACCGCGAATTAGCAAGGAGGAACGACTACTCTTCATAAAAAACCTGCAGGTAGTGTTGAGATCCGGAGTTCCTTTGGCCGAGGCTCTGACCATTTTGCGCGATCAGAGCGATACGAAAAGCATGTCCAAAATAACGGGATATTTTCTCACACAAGTGCAGGCGGGGAACACGCTCGCGCTCTCGCTAGGCCATTATCCGTTTATTTTTGATCCCTTTGTCACGAACATGATCTATGTGGGCGAGAAAAGCGGCACCTTGGAGAAAAGTCTCGGTTTCCTTGCGATACACCTGGAACATGACATAGAGATACGCCGCAAGGTCAAGGCAGCATCGATCTATCCTGCGTTAATTTTGACGGCAACCGCACTGCTGGGAGCGGGCATGATGCTTTTTGTCTTTCCCAAGCTGCTGCGCGTATTCAAATCGATCAATGTAGAGCTGCCAACCTCGACGCGTGTGCTTATTGCGACTATGCAATTCTTCAGTGATCACGGTGCGCTGGTTTTGACGGCAATCCTCGTCGGTATCGTGAGTTTTCGGTTATTGCTTCGAGTTCCCAAAGCCAGGCTTCTATGGCAGCGCTTTTTTTTGCATGTCCCGCTCTTTGGGAGTTTATCAAGAAGTTTCAACATGGCGATCGCGACCCGGACCTTAGGGGTACTTTTAGAAGCGGGGATGCCGCTCTTTGACGGGCTCGTGATCACCGCGCAATCAATGACGAACCTCTATTTCAAGACCGAACTGCTCAAAGCAAAGGATAAAGTCGAGCAAGGGCAAAGCTTGGGTGATTCGCTCGGCAAGAACAAACAGTTCGCCGGCATTACCGCGCGCCTCATCGATGTCGGAGAACAATCGGGCAATCTTGAGACTAACTTGCTATACCTCTCTGACTTCTATTCAAATAAAATAGACTACGCTACCAGAAACCTATCAACGATCATCGAACCGGTTCTCCTGATAACCATAGGGCTGGTCGTGGCATTTGTCGCCATCTCTATCCTTTCCCCGATCTTCGAATTTACAGGAGCGGTGGGCAGATAGCATACGAAAGGAGAATACACGAACGCATGCCGTACAGATATCAAGAGGGACTGACTTTTCTGGAGCTCATCATAGTCCTGACGCTCATTGGTATGCTGGTGGTGCTGACGATCAACCTCTTCACTCGGTATCAGGCGAACCAGATGCTGCGCCTGACGGAAGAGGAGATCAAGTCTACGATCGTTGAGGCCCGACGTAATGCGCGTGTCGGTGTCAATGGAAGCAAGCATGGTATTTATTTTGATTCAGCGAACGGCGCCTACACGCTTTTTAGCGGGGAAGATTTTGCGCATCGCAATGTCCAATATGACTTCATTCATACATGGAATAAGGGGTTAGTTACCTATCAAGGGCCTTCTGAAATGGTCTTTTCCGCACTCAAAGCAACGACATCACCAGTCACCATACAGCTTACCGACAGTACTGGTAAACAACGAGTAATAAACATAAATGAATTGGGTTCGATCCAATAACGGCGGCGGATCCCTCGTTGAAGTAATCGTCGCTATTGCTATCCTTGCGCTGTTTCTGAGCGGCGCGACTTTCTTAATCGTGGAAAATACCGTCGCCGTACAGAGCATGAAAGATCGTCAAACTGCGAATGCCATCAACCAGGGGATGGTCAATGCGCTCTATTCGATACGCAGCAATGACTGGTCCTCACTCGTGAACGGATCGTACGGAGTATCCGACGCCAATGGTCAGTGGGAGTTAGTAAAATCAAATAGTACCATTGCCACTGGCAAGTTCAGAGGATATGTGACGATTGCAGATGCGTACCGTGATGGCAACGACAGTCTGGTGCCTGCGGCATCAGGGACCCTGGATCGCACGACAAAGCTCGTGGACCTGTGGGTGTCCTGGGCCGATCTCCGGGGGAAGCCCCAGCTTACCCAGAACACGACCTACCTGGTCAAAATCAAGGACGAAGTCGTGCCGGAACAGGGTCTGCTGGTGTTTACGACCGGCTTCTCAGGACCTGCGACATACCGCACCTTTGATCTGCAATCCCGGACATGGGGACCGAAAGAAACCGTATGGGGCCCGATGTTTGGCGAATTTTTTGCTCCTTTCGGGATGTACCGTGCGCAGTTGTACTCATCGCCGGCACGCGATGAAAAAATACTTCTTTTCAAAGACCGGTCGTCTAAACTCTCCGGTAACTCCGTATTCAGCGCCGCAATTTTCTCGCAGGGCCAATGGGTGTCGAACCAGGTTCTTGTCGATGCATGGGATCAGGACCAGTCGGATCAAAACCTTGACGGAACCTATCTTGCTAACGGCGATTTCATGGTGGTGTATGTTGACACGGCAAATGCCGCTCCAAAATTTCGCATATGGAATGGCTCATCGTGGTCTGCCGCGGTAACCATGCGAACGCTGCAGTCACGACCACGACACATCGTGGTGCGCAGCAGGCCCGGAACCAACGAAGTCATGGCCGTATTCCAGAGCGCGCAGAAAACAAGAATAGAAACCATGTACTTTAACGGTGCCGCCTACACGCAGTCGAACTGGACGCTGCACAGCTTACATGCGACAGACGCATCGACGGTCAATCCCAGCGTTGACTTTGCATGGAGCAAAACGAATATTCTGATCGGCGGCATGGTGTATTCAGACGGCAAAAAAGACAAGGCCATGGATATAAAGATCTGGACCGCTAACGGTACGGGCGGAGGCTCATGGAGTAGCACCAGTAACGCACCTGCAGCAACTCCTGATGTGGGTCCGGTTCAGATAGTATCTCATAAGAATGAGGACAGATTTGCTGCGTGCTATCAGGGTCTTTCCCCGACGCGGACAATACTGTGTTATACGAGTGATTTTACTCCCGCGTGGACCGTGCCGGCAAACAACGTCATTGCGACAGCAGAATATAATCAAAAGGGATTTGATATGTCCCTCGAGGCTCTTGATGGACTCCAGGCTCTGATGGCATATTCGGATGTAAGCGCGCCTCCTGATTTCTCGAAAAAACTCGACGCAGCATCATTGCAGTGGGACGCGGTAGGCACTGCCATCAATCCTCTTATCGAACGGGGCGCGAAATTCAGACTGATCCCGAACGCCGAAAATAACGATGTGATGCTACTCATTGCACAGCGTGGGATAAACGTGCATAGCATCGCATGGAACGGTGCTACGAATACGTTCTATTCAATACCCGCGGGGCTTGCTGATACGGATCACGGCGGCGCTGGCGGCGTCAATAATGAACAGTGGTTTGACTTTGTCTGGAAGTGATTTTCGCCAACTATGCTATAGTATGAAGTAATGACACCTATCGCGAAACATCTATGAATTGGCGTTATACACTACTCTTCGTTATTCTCGCTCTGTTCATGAGCGGGTGTTCACTGGTTCGGCCCGATACAGCTGGTGACTCCGGATCAGCGTCCCGGAGAATTGCCGAGCTTGAGTCTCGCATAGCAGATCTTGAAGCATATATTGCATCTCTTGAGAATCAAAATGGCGCCGCTCTTATCCAGCCTGGTCTCATCAGCGAAGACGTTGGAGCAGACGTCGATCCTCTGGTCTCTGTGGTTGAGCGCAGAGATGGGTGCCCGGGATTCGTATGCGCGCAGATACAAGTTAATACTGACGGATCATATTACAGCACCCGAGTGTATCAAAAAGACAGTACCGGTCGGCTTATACCCGAGGATCTGGCCACGATCATCAGGGCAATGAATTCCGGAGACTATGAGGCGATACTCGCTACGAATTTCACCGGCATTTGTGTTCCTGAAAAGGAAGATGCCGAGTACGCGTTTACCTTATACGTGGGGACCCGACAGATAGATCTCTCTAATTGTACGCAAGACTTGTCCGGCAATCCCGAGCCCATACAGACGATACGATCAGTGCTGGATTCATACGGGTATACGATACAGCTCTAATGTCACACAAGACGTTCAAGGTGCGCCGCGCTTTCGCCCGCCACGGGTTCACCCTCGTTGAATTTATCATCTATATAGGGCTGGCAATCATTGTGCTCGCTGCCGTTTCAGAACTCAATTTTAGTTTGCAAAGTCAGATGACCCGCAGTGCAACGCGTTTCGCTGTCCAGCGGGACCACGAACTCATTATGAATAGCGTCGCGCAGGAGGTTCATGCGGCTCGTGACATCTCATTGTCGCAAACGCGTTTCGGTGTGCCGTACGGTAAGTTGGTGCTTACTATGGACGATCCTGACAGGAACCCGACGATATTTGAAGTCGTACCGCGCGGCTCCTATTACGATATGTCATTCAAAGCAGGTCCAGGCCCCGCCCGCATGCTTACCAGTGACAAGGTGTCCATTGACAGCTTTGTTATCAAAAATCTCAGTGCGCCCGACGGATCAACAAAAAATATTCAGGTGGCGCTGCAGCTGCACCACGTGAACACGGGCAACTTGAAAGAGTATGAACAAACCGTGAGCGCAACCACAACGCTGGAGCTTCTCAACGCGCAGATCATGTGCGGTAACGGATTTACCGAGCCCGGGGAAGAATGCGACGACGGCAATGCGATCGATATCGATGCGTGCACGAGTTTATGCGCTGTCAACCTAAGTCCCTCGTGGTGGGACGCGAGCTGGCAACATCGAAAACTTCTCACCATCGATACCGGATCGATCACGCAGCCGCTTGCGGAGTTTCCCCTGCTCGTGAAACTGGACGGCAGCTTCGATTACTCGAAAACCCTGAGCGGCGGAAGAGATATCCGATTCGTTGATGAAGATGACGCGACCGTTCTGGCATACGAGATCGAAGCATGGCAAGATGCGCAAAATGAGTCTTTTGTATGGGTTAAGGTTCCTGAAATAAAGGCAAGCCCCCAAAGCGACGCGATCTATATGTACTACAATAATCCGGCGGCAACGGACGCATCAAATCCTGCCGGAGTCTGGAACCCGCACTACCGGGCTGTCTGGCATATGAAACAAGCGGCGCCAGTCGATGCGACGGGCAGGTCACTTCGTACCTGTACCGCAGGCACCAATAGTATCACGCCGGGGCATATTGACGGTGCCAACCTGTTCTCAGGAGGCGTCAACGATCACATTACCTGTACCCAAACCGCAACCACCATGACTGACAAGATTACCGTGAGCGCATGGATCCGCTGGTCAGGACTTGGCGCAACAACACAGGAAATCACGGGAAACGCTTATTACGGCGCCAGCTTTAAAGCATTCCGGAACTTTGGAAATCGGGTGAGCTTCAATATTAAGTACAGCTTTGTCTACAGTGATGGGCCTCTTGCAGACGGGTTATGGCATCATGTCGTCGGTACGTATGATCAGAACCTTGCGAGCGACAACATAAAATTGTATATTGACGGTGTACTGCAGGCAGACACGGCAAATGAAATCACGGCGATACCGCAGAATTTCGGCCTCTGGTACATGAGTTATACTTCATTCTCATCCTCTGCTTACAGCGGCTCACTCGATGAGATACAAGTATCCTCTGTCCCGCGGAGCGTAGACTGGATTCGAGCGCAATACGATAATCAGAAGGCCTCATCATCATTTATCAGTTTTGGGGCCGAGGAATCACCATAAAGAAAGCTACACGAGGTACATGCGAAACATCAGAACCGAAAACGGCTACACACTGCTGCTGATCGTCCTCATCGTATCGGGAGTCGCGCTTGCCATTGGTTTGTATCTTCGGTTGCAAGACATCACGAAAACCGATAGTATCATTACGGAACAAAAGGCTTTCAGCAACTTCATAGAGGCACAGAGTTGTCTGGAAGAAGGGATTCGCAGATTAAAACTTAATCCCGCTACCTATAGAAATGACTCGTTCACCAGAATAAAAAGCAGCTGTACGATCGCCGTTACCGGTACGAGCCCCGACTACACGATAGATATCACTGCAGCGCAGGAGACGCTGGTAAAGAAACTACGGGCGAATGCGGTTCTCAGCGGCGCCACTCTAGTATCATCTACGTGGCGGGAGATTCCCTAATAGTATGCAGGTCAATTTCACACTCATACTGGATGGTATCACGGTTCTTGCAAGCGGTCTGCTTGTACTGTTGTCCATACGGAAAAAAAATAATCCGTATAGGATTCACATACGTATCGTGCTTCTATTCTTGATCGGGCTGACGATACTGGCATTCGTGAGCAGGTTGACGCTGCACTATGGTATCCACCTGATTCCGTGGCTTATCGTCATACTTGCCTCGGGTTTTCTTTACTTCGGCAGTGGAGAAAATTCGATACAGAGAGCACTGCGCTCTCCTCTGCGCAGAAGTAAGGCCCACCACGCATTTGGTCTTGCGGTTGCTGATTCTTCGCTGGAACTCGTCAATGTCGTTCTCGACAAAGAAAAATTGGCGGTAAATTACTTCGCTCGTGTTCCTCTGGAAAGCGGCGTTATCGAGCGGGGGTACATCAGAAAATTTGATGCATTTCAGGCCGCGATCAATGAACTTTTTTCCCCTACGGACGGAAAGGAAAAAAACAGGACCGTGGTGTCAGCATTCCCTGATTATCAGGTCTTCACGCGGCTACTAAAGATCGATCGTGCGGATTTTGATAAAAAAGGACTTGACGCCTTCGTGCTGGGTGAAATGAGCAAATCGTTACCCGTGGAGCTTAATGAGGTGACCATTCGTACGCTTACGCACGAGGCGAGCGAGAACACCATCGAGGTTATGATATTCGCCGCGTACAATTCGCTGATTCAAAATTGGGTCAAAAATTTCCAGCAGGCAGGGCTGAACATCACCGGCATTGAAATGGAATCACTTGCGCTCATCCGAAGCCTGATCAAGGAGTGCCCGATCAATGTTGCATACTTCATTGCTGATCTTGGGGGGTCGAGCTCTGACCTCACCATCGTCGATTGCTATGGGATCAAATTATCGGCTTCGATTGCGTCCGGAGGAAAATATTTGACAAAACGTGTCGCCGAAGAATTACAGCTGACCCTCGATGACGCAGAGACACAGAAACGCCAGATCGGGCTGACAGAACAGGGACACAGTACCGTAGCGCTTGTTCTCGCAAAGGGATTGCAAGAAATCGTGGACAAGATCAATAAAGAGATCAGCTATTATGAACACTCGGGCAAGCATATTGAGAAGATATTTCTCGCCGGAGGCACGAGCGGCATGCCCGGGATTGTCGAATATTTTTCCAAACAATGCGGCCGCAGCGCCGAACGGGGGCATCCGTGGACCGACTTTGAATCGGATATCGTCGGGTCGTTCAAATTGAGCACGAAGAATCTTCCTAAAGATCAAGAACATTTTTATGCGGGCGCGACCGGTCTTGCGCTGAAAGGTTTGAACCGAGGGCATCTCAAAAAAGGCATCAATTTCCTTGAATAGGCGGAGGAGAAAGGATGGGAGTGTAATTACCGGTCCTTATTTTCTCGAAGCGCTGAAGAAAGCATCTCAACAACATCAGGCAGAATATCAGCAGGTTTATTTCCGATCGGAACACCGATGATCCGTAACTTCAGCTGCGGATATATTTTTTTGAGTAACGTCAGATGCATGCCCAGATCATAGTCATGCATTGAGAGGCGCTTGCTGACTTTGATGATATCCATTTCGGTTATCAACCGAACCTTATCGATACCTTTCACGGCGTCTATTATATACCACGTATCTCCGAGCGGTCGGCACTCTTCATTCGGGTCCTGATGGATAAATTCGATATCAGGAAATTGTTTCCGCAGTTCGGGAAGCAATGCGATAGGCATAGCATCCATCGGCAAGTCAGGATTGCCAAAGACCGAAACTTTGAGTTTATGCATATTCATTTTGAGACCTTCGCTTTTGCCTACCTGAAAAAAAGATATTTACTTTTTGAATTTGACACGGCCATGGAGGATATCACCCGGGTTTTTGATTTGCTGTACTTTTTGCGGCTTCAGGATTTGACCCAGAACGTCAATATGGAAAAGTTTTTTGTCGGCAAAATCGATGGTGAGCTTCTTCTGAGCCGATGTTCTGAAGAATAGCGCTATCGTGTCGTCGGTCTTCTGCGCGTCATAGAGTTTTTGCGAGAGTGGCACATCATTGACAAGAGTGATGACAACGCCATAGTGGTGGTAGACGTGCTGTCCGGCGCTGATAACGAGATCGGGCGGTACGACAACGTGAGAAAAGAGTATCGTGCCCCACGGAGTCTTGGTTGAAAGTTCCGCAGTTGTACGTCCGTCAACCGACACGAGCGAGTCGACGCGAGATATATTGAGAATATGCGCGAGGGCGTAGCGCGGACCCCAGGTTTCGGGGATATGGTTTTCTTCGACCAGATGCGCGTGATCCACGGCGTAGCAGAGGAGCATGTCGTCCGTGGTCAGGGTTTGCAGATGATGTTCCCCGGCAAAGCGGGCGAGTGCTGACGGTGCTGCGGTGATAATGTGTTCGCCCAAATAGGATAACGGCGTGTCTTTCTTTGCGGTGCTGAAGAGGTCGATATCCGTTTGGCAATCCGGGTTCATGAACAAGCGCGCGAGAATGCGGACCGCGTCCGCGCGAAGCGTTATCGAGTCGTAGGTAGCGAAGGCCTCGCGGCGTTTCGCTTGGAGTTTATTGATTATGATCGGTGAGAACATGGCTAGTGCGCGGTTGCCGCTGTAAGGATATAAGCCAGACCAGCGCCGCAAGCATCAGGACAATGCCGCCGACCTCGGGCAGGCTGATGGTTTTGTCGGTGTAGAGCGCTTGGAGTGTTACCGTAACTGGCGCGCCCAATGTCAGTATCGATGCAGCAACATGCGCGGGTACTCGAGCGAGCCCGTGGTACAAGGTCAGCACATAAGCCACGAGTATGAGTGTGGTAACGGCGACCCACAGCCATTGCTGCGTTGATAAAACCGTTGCGCTCGATGCAGCTCCGGTCATTACGAGGTATATCCAGATGAACAACCCGCCGAAGAACATGCGGCCCCAGATAACGATGTCCGGGCTCATGGTCTGCAGCGCTTTTTTCGAGATCACCATTTCGATCGCCCATAAGAGCGCCGCCGCGAAGATCATGAGATCGCCCGTAGAATATGAACGCGGAATGGTTTGCAGGAATAGCACCTGGCCGATGGCGAGCGCTGCAATGCCAACCCAGGCGTATTTGGTAATACGTTCTTTCAGGAACGCAGCGGCTAGAAGCGCCACGTAGATGAACATTGTTTTCTGGATGAATCCTGCCCGGCCAGCAGTGGTCATCACAAGCCCGTTGAAAAAGAGCACGAACGGCACGCTGCCGCCGATAAGACCGATACTGATGAGCCGGAGCCACGACCTGCGGGATAGAGTTCGCAGTTCATGGAACTGTCGAAACACGAGAATGACGGCAAGCAGTATGAGCCCGACACCGATATTTTTAAGGCCGGTGAACACGCCCGGATTGATGCCGGTCACACCGTAGGCATTGAGCCAGATGGAAAATCCGCTGATGAGCGCTGTCGCAAGCGTTAAGCTAACGCCTGTTTTGAATTGTTTCATGGGTTTCTTTGATTAATGATCGCATTGATACTCCTTCCTCCGGCGTGAGTCTTGCGACGGCAATTCCGGAGGTCACAAATATATAGTCGCCGACGCCGCACTCGGGAAGCCCTTCGATGTCCACGGTATGGCCGTCGTCAACCACGGCTTTTGTCCCGTCTATGGTGACAATTTTTCGCGGGATGGTGAAACACATAGAGATAGTATAGCTTTTTTATATAGAAAGGCGAGCAGACGCAAAAAGAAGAGAGGCTTTTGAGGGCCTCTCTTGGATTGCATTCGCGGGGTCGAGTTACCCGAATGATCCCGTTCTACAGGGAATCCTGGATGATGCTTTGAAGCGCCGTCACCGCGCCTTCGGCTCGGAGACGCAACTCCATTTCGGCCTTGAGCTGGATTCTCGCTCTCTCCAGGTCGCGCTGCAACTCATCTTTTGCATGTGCAAGATCGTTGATAGATACGCTGTAGCTCTCGTTCGCGCTGAGCAGCTGCTGTTCCAGCTTGCCGATTTTCTGGAGAAGATCCCGTTCATTTGACTGTGATTTATCGAATTGCGTCTGGAGCATCCCCATGCGCATGCGGAGTTCCTGCTCACGTAACTCGGCATCTTCTAACTCATACCTAAGACGCGCCAACTCCTTTTCCGGTTTCGTCGCCATGGCAAAACCCCTCCTTTTTTCTCGTCCCTTGAGTGGGAGATCGAGAACAGGCAACACTATCTTACTTTCAAAAAGCTGTCAACGGGCATATGGCTCGCCACGGGTTTTTTGTTGAATCACATTGCTGAGGCCAAAAAAAATGAAGAGAGGCCTCTTGCGAGACCTCTCGGATGGCGAGCTTTATTTTTTTTCTTTACGGAACGTCTCCCATTGAGCGTCGAACTCTTTTATTCGCTGATTCCGGCGAGCTTCATCAAACAGCTCCTCAAAGAGTTTGAGCCGCACGGTGAGATGATTAATCACCTCCAGATGGCTCGGCAGAACTTCCGGGAAGAAACAGATAAGTTCCGCTTTGACTCTGATGATGCTGTGCGGGATCCTCATGTCCCTGAGGTCAGCATCTGAGAAGATCCGATCGGAGAAAGTCCCATCGGCTTTCCTGAGCTTCTCTAGTTCCCCGGCGATTTCAGAAAGCCTACTCTCGACGAAGACGCGGAGTTTATTCACCTCGTGATCCATGATCGTACTCCTTTTGGAATCACACTACTCTGTTCACGTTCCATAGGTGCGCCGGAAAAGCTCTGCTTCTGCGTGAGCCAAAATGCCGTTCGCGAGGTTCAGCTGTAGTATCAGGGGTTTGATCCCCGGCAGAAGTTCATCGGAGCAGTTGGCGAGGATACTGATCAGTGTAAGGCGGGTGGAGAACAGGAGGTGGATCAGTTCGTCAACCTCGAGCCGACCGTAACCGAGACCACCCGGTTTCCTGTTCAGGTTCTTCGTGAATGATGCGATGTTGCGACGTGACTTGGCAATGAACGATAGTGCCGCTGCATCTTTCATCGTAGCGTCTCCTTTGCATACTACGGTTGTGAACAGGCAATTGAATCTTATAGGTGAATAATTGTCAATAAGATATATTGACATTATCGACAAAGTGTTGTAAATTATTATTAGTTAGCCAATTTTATGTCATTTTATGGTTGACGATTTGGTAGAACTGGGACTCGGTCGCACTGAAGCGCTTGTCTTTCAAACTATTGTTGAGAAGGGGCCTTGCTTTGTTGCACCCATTGTCTACACCCTTCGGAAGCACCGGCAGATTGTTTATAATGCGCTCGAAAGCCTCCTCGTAAAGAAGCTCATCTCGGTTTCACAGAAAAACGGCAAAAATTTTTATGCCATGGGCGACCCTTCGCGTATGCTCATTGAACTGGAGCAAAAGCGCGTTGTTGCAGAGAAAGTTGTTGAGAGAATCGAGGGGCATCTCAAGAAAGAACAAGAACAAGTTGAGTTTTTTAGCGGATCAAAAAGTTATGAGCGAGGATTATTCAGTTTTCGATCACATGCTGAAGCTGCTCAAGAATATATTGTAGTTGGCGGCGAGCCACGTGAATGGTTTTTGCATACACGAGGCTTTTTCCAGGAGCATGTTTCCGAAGTTAAGAAACTGAAAGAGAAGGGAATCCCAATCTTGATCCTATTTTATGAGCGGGAACAGCGAAGCGCCACTGAGTTCATCAGGCCTTACTTACACGATCCTTATGAGTGCAGGGTAGCGAAGGATGAATTACGTTGGCCGCACACAGTATGGATCGCAGGTGAACACATCTATCTACTAACACCCGTTGTTGATCCTCTTGTCGTGCATATAAAGAGCAAGGCACTCGCAGAGGATCATCGTGAAAATTTTTGGAGCCAATGGAAAAATGCAAAATTGCTATAATTGTCGGTGTCGATGAAGTAGGCAGAGGAGCTCTTGCTGGGCCGTTGGTCGCAGCGGCGGTCGCGGTCAGGGATGCGCGTCGTTTTCCTATCGGCGAAGTGCGGGATTCGAAACTCTTGTCTGACCGCGACCGCCGCCGTCTTGTTCCGCTGCTCACACAGTCCTGCGAGATCCATTACGGTATCGTGAGCAATCGGCTCATTGACCGCATTGGCATACAGGCTGCGAACGCGCTCGCGATCGACATGGCGCTGCAGGCTTTTTGTAATGGGGAGTATGCTCTGCACAGTGATCATGTTGCCTCATTTCATAAGCTCACAACGCTTGCTATTTCGGTAGAGCTGCATGTGCACGGGGAATCGGTAGTGCCGGAAATCGCTGCTGCGTCCATTGCCGCAAAAGTATTTCGCGATGATCTGATGATCGGTTTGCATCAGGAGCATTCGGGTTACAATTTTGCGCAACACAAGGGGTATGGGACAGCAGAGCATCGGGCTCGGTTGCGTCGTTTTGGATTTTCTCCGGTGCATCGGAGGAGCTTTGCTATGTAGATGTCCTTGTAATGTGGATCAAACCCCCCTCTTAATTTAAGAGGGGGAAGGGGGAGTTATAACCCCCTCTGACTCCCCCTTAGATTAAGGGGGAGAGGGGCGATAGTGGCTATATGTGCTAGAATGATGCTATGAAAGTGAAGGACTTTTTCAAAAATCATTGGCCCATAACGCTTATTGTCCTGCTCGCCGCAGCGCTGCGACTCTATGCGCTTGACCGCGGCGATCCTATCTCCGATGAAGTGCTGTACGGCTTCCGTGCCATCGGCATGCTTGATTTTGATTTTGCAGTAGTACAGCCCACACCGTATCAATTGTTCAATATTACGGTTCCATGGTGGGTACATTTGTCGTTCCATGATCACCCAATTTTGGTGTTTCTGATGCAGCATTGGTTCATGGGATTGTTCGGCGTGAACCTCTGGGGTTTGCGCTTGTCATCTGCACTGTTCGGTATTACCTCCGTGTTTCTCATCGCATTGCTGGGTGAAAAACTTTTTTCGCGAAAGACAGGTATCGCTGCCGCCGCACTATTCGCCGTTAATGTCCTGATGCTCTATGTGTCGCGCACGGGCGTGCAAGAGGCGCAGGTCATTTTTTTTATGATGCTCACCGTCTATTGTTTCTTACGCGCGGAAAAGGAGCCGCGCTGGTATCTTGCGACCGGGGCCGCTCTCGGTCTGGGTTTATTGTCGAAATATACGATCGGTTTTCTCGTGCTGCCGCTGGGCATTGCAATGCTTGTCTGGCGCAGAACTGATTTCAAGCGCTGGCAGTTGTATGCGGGGGCGCTCATTTTGTTAGCATTCTGCAGCCCTTTCATCATCTATAACTTCATGCTGTATCGCGAGTTCGGGCATTTCGATTTTCAATTGTTCTATATATTCGGTCAGAAAGTGAGCTACTGGCAATCAACGCCGGGTAAAGAAATAGGCAGTGTCGGGAGCCGCGCTGCAGGTATTTTCGGCAATCTGTGGGCATATCATTCAAATGTTTTGAATGTGATGGCGGTTGCAGCCTTACTCTGGTGCATCGCGCGCCTTGCTCGGCTCAAAATAATAACAGCCGAACTGCGGCGTTCTCTTGTTTTTCTCCTGCTCTTGATCGCAAGCAGCGTACTGCTGTTTTTGGCGATCGGCCCGAGTCCGCGATTTTTGAGCATGCTTATCCCATGGCTGCTGCTTCTCATCGCCGCATTTTTTGTGGCATCATTTGAGACCGTGACAAAACCTGTGTTTCGGCTTGCGTTCATTGTTTTTTTTGTGGCGCTCATTAGCTGGGAAACATTCTTTTCATACAACAGTTATATCGCGTATCAGCCGGTCGGTACCGAAACGATCGCCTATTCGCGCATACACTGGGACGAACATGCATGGGGATTCAACAGACTGGATGAAATGATCGGGGACGTTATCAAGGGTAAGTACCCGAAATATACGATCCCGTACACGTACCAGTTTTTGGAGGATGTGAAAACGAAGAGTATACAAAAGGCCAAAGCAGCGGGCAAACAATCGGCGCCCTATTTATTTGTCTATGATGATGCACAGTCGGATCTCGCGACCCTGTGGGCAGTTAACCGTCACTCCTTATATGAAGGCTGGCCCATGATAGCGGCAGATGATTTCCGGCAGGTCGTGGAAGAAAAAGGCGATGGTTTTTATGCAAGCCAAGGATTCACGGACACCTATTTCATCCGCGCGACGGACAAAGTCTTACAGAATCACGCGAACCGTATAACCGATGCAGGGCTCTGGGCAGAGGAATTTTTCAAAACGCAGAAAGCTGAAGAGACAAGTATCCGCAACCACGCGAGCGACGAAGCGTTCCGGTGGTATCATTTTAATACACAGTGAGCGTGCGTGTCCTCATCATGTGCGTCCGCATCATGGAGGATGCCTGCCCCGTAGTCACTGACCCTGAGCGAACGAAGTGAGTCGAATCGGGAGGTGTACTACGGGGTTCGCACCAGTGCTATAATCAGCAATCCGGTTTTGCCATTGACTTATACCCTATCTCGTGATATTTTTCTGTGTCCACTGTTCTTGAACAACATTACGTACGCACAGAATTAGGCGTCAATTCGGAGGCCCCGTATGAGATACATTTTGCAGGGACTCATGACTGCAGCTTGGAGAAACCATCATCCTGGCTGGCGGTCATTCTGTCGGTGTGTAAGCTACGCCATCACCTACCTACTGCAGCTCTGCATTGGGTACCTGATCCAAGGCAGAGGCGTTTTACTGCTCTTTGTGGTAGAGACGTGGTTGCGCGAAATTGACGATCGAGTCGATGCGGGTAACCATCGTAACGCGTATGAGTACCTCAATACGAAATTGGCGGTCATCGACCGTTCGTTCACGCAACGAGACGGAAAAGACAAGGGGCTTGAGATGATCCTTCGTCAAGCGCAGTCAATCGGAGTTACTCTCTTGCCGGAATTGCGCGCAATTCTGGAACTGATGCGCCGCGAAGTCGTCTGGCGAATGCGTGGACTGCCGATATCTCGTGCCGATCGACGACATCTTGCTGCCAGCCAGGATGCAGCAGTATTGTCCGTATGCGCCAAGGTGCTCAGGGGTAATACTCAGGCCTGCCAAGAGGTTATCTCCAACTTTGGCGGCATCTTGACGCGGACGGATTGGCTACATGATCTGCCCGAAGATTTACGCCACGACTGCTTTCTGTTGCCCGCGGAGTTCATTCAGGACAATGAGCGGACGGTAGAAAAACTGCGTGAAGCCACGAACTGGGGCTCTCTCTGGAAAATCCCTGGCTTCTACCGGTGGTACCGAGCCGAGGTCGATGATCTCGAAAAAGGATGGGGCTCCCTTCACTCTGTGCTGGGTAACCACTGTGGCGACATTTTCCCGAAAAAGGTAACGGGATGGCTTGTGCATTGGGCACTCATCAGTGAACTGCAATCTGAATTTCAACTCGTGAAGCTGCGAATGAAAACAGCCTACTCCGTGCTTTGACGCCGCACCCCAACCATCCACCTTCGTCCGCCCTGGGCGGACTACGGTGGACAGGCCGAGCAACTGCTCGACGGGGGTGCGGTTTTTCTTTTCATGAGTAATAAATAATAAACGTCCGCCCCCAATTACAAATTACCCATTACCGATTACTAATTACCAATTATTGATTACTCATTACTAATTCCTCATTCCTCGTTCCTTTATTCTGTAGTATACTAATTCCATGGCATCTCCCATTATTTCCGGTGGTAATGCGCTCTTGCAGCCGCGCGTCATCTTGAAGGAACATCTGCACGTAGCGCCGAGCCAGATCGTCGGCAATTTCGGATGCGGCGGGGGCGGTTTTTTTACGTTGGAGTCGGCGCGCATGGTCGGCGAGAGCGGGCAGGTATATGCAGTGGATATCGTGAAGAACGCCCTCTCAAGCGTAGATGGTAAGGCGAAGCTGCAGGGATTGTATAATGTGAAAACGATCTGGAGCGATCTGGAGATCTACGGCGCGACCGACATTCCGGAAGCAAGCTTGGATCATGGCCTTCTCGTCAATATTCTTTTTCAATCAAAAAAACACGACGCGATCGTCCGTGAAGTCACGCGCTTCATAAAACCCGGCGGAAAATTACTGATCATCGATTGGAATAACGTACAGGTGCCGTTCGGTCCGCCGCTTGAAGATCGGGTGAAGGTGGATGAATTACGTATGAAGGTGCCATCCTTCGGATATCAGGAAGAAAAATTCTTCGAAGCCGGTCAGTATCACTTCGGCTTGATTTTTATCAAACTGTAGAGAAGGGCATCCGCTTTCGCATAAAGCTACAGC
Source organism: Candidatus Komeilibacteria bacterium (assembly GCA_016204595.1). Taxonomy (GTDB): domain Bacteria; phylum Patescibacteriota; class Patescibacteriia; order UBA1558; family 2-01-FULL-52-15; genus JACQKJ01. The sequence continues at coordinate 18,545 of JACQKJ010000053.1, forward strand.
GGATTGCGCCTATTATAAATGGCGCAGTTCTGCGCTGCGCCTACAGTATGGTGCGCAATAAGCGGCCCCCGGGAACGGTTCCGCTTGATGCGGGTGTTCCCGGGGGTTTACTTACCTGGAGGGTCCAGGTATGCGACGACAGAGGGTACCAGGGGGACTGTCGTCTCTGTGAGTATGGTAAGTATAAAACCCAGACATGATCTGTCAACCCCGTTAGAAGTCCCGTATGACACTGCCTGTAGGGGATAATGTGCTTCGTCATAAAAAATCGTATTGAATGCAAATTTTTTGTATGGGACTTCTAACGGGGTCAACCCAGCACCACTTTTATACTCAATATTGAGGTTCAAGAAATAGTTTTTCGAAATTAATTTTTTAACTCTTATTGAACTGTTGCGAGTAAAAGTGGTGCTGGATCAACCCCTTATGCAACATTGCCGAGTAACGGAGCCAATTGTCTCATTGACAAGCATGCGTTCGTGCGCTTAAATGAGCACGATGCAGAAATTTTTAATCATATCCTATTGGTTCGAATCAGCGCCCGGAGATCTGGATCTTCGATTTTGGAGGGCAGCGCTTATCGGCGCCGCCATCTTCATAGTCATTGGTATTGCGGCATCTTTCATGATACGCCGATATAAAAACGACAGACTGCACAGGCGTGTATGGGTCAAGATAGCGTCCTGGTCGTTTACGATAGCCCCTCTTGTCGTCCTACTTTGGTTTTTCCGCCTGCAACATGCATATTTTTTGAGCATGCGTTTCTTGGTGTTACTTTGGCTTTTGCTGGCTCTAGTCTGGGCGGTCATGATCGCGTGGTTCGCTTTCCGTGTGCTACCCAGACGTCTGAAGGAACGGAGCAGCCAGGAAGCCATGGATCGGTACCTGCCTCATAAGAAATAAGTGTTAATCCACCAAACAGGGCGCAATCGTGACTCTGTTATGGCGTATGTAAGACACGCAGTCGGTCGTTGGGGAGAGTCCTATGCATCGGAGTTCCTTGCAGAACGCGGGTTTGTCATACTGGAGCGGAATTGGCGTTGTTCACACGGAGAGATAGATATTGTATGCATGAAGCGGGGGGTTCTCTATGCCGTTGAGGTCAAAACAAGACAGGTACTTACTTTCGGGTATCCGGAAGAAGCGATAACGCCCAAAAAATTGGAGAGAATGCGCCGTTGTGCCCGCGCTTACGCACAGATGGAATCGGGTTTGGGGCGCATTCGGGTTGGTTTGATCGCTCTGTACCACACTCGCACTACCGTGAGTATCAGGTTGTACACAGATTTGTAGGTAGGCACGCACAGCTTATCCACTCATGCTGCACAAACTATCCCTTGCTGCGCACGTGCAGTTGCTTTAGGATGATTTTGTTGATTACGGTATGCGGTACCGACCACCCATAGCATTTGCCATAGGAGGGCTTGCGCTCTCTTTTTTAATTTACACGAACACCGCGTATGCCCAGGAGCAGGTTATGTATGAAGCTCCGCTGCAGGACGTGCCCGAAGTTGTGGAAGTTGATGGCGAGCATATAAAAGTATTAAGTATTGAATACACCGAAACAGCCCAGTCGCCCTGCGCGCTGCCTTCCGACTGTAACGTACCGGCTCCGACCGTCATTCAGCCGGGCATGAACCAGCGCCTTCTCTATGGGAGTAGTATTACCATTACCGGTTTGAGCTGGAACCAGACCAAAGTGGATGTCTATATTGACGGTATCTATAACGGCAGGGCTGACCTCCGCACTGATCCGAGCGAGGTCGGCAATTTCGTATACCGTCCGTTTCTTCCCCTGACACCGGGTGCTCACACGTTGTATACGGTCGCACGTAATTTAAGCGAGCTGGAGCGAAGCCCGCAATCTCAGACGATCTCGTTCGATGTTGTCGCTTTGAAACCTCTCGCGCCTGTTACGCAAAAAGAGCCGGAACAAAAGAAACTATCGGATGAGACACTGGATGCAATGGGCACAACCCAAGAGGCAACAGCGACCGCATCGTCTGCGAACAGTTTTCTGGACTGGTTCTTCAACAAAACCGGTGAGTCAGGAACCGGCACCGCGACCAGCACGTCCGGATTTGTACGACCTCGTACGTTCGTCATCGCTGTTCTTGTCCTCACTCTTCTTGGCATCGGGTATTGGATGTTCGGTCGCAGGGCCGGTCCTCGCGACACCACGACACCAACGGATCAGCATGCGCCGCCGGAGGACGATCAGCCACGCCAGCCGTAAAGCTACCTCTTCTGATTGACAAAGACCTAAAAATCAGTATACTTGCTCTATTGACTAGTTTAGAGTACTAAACTAGTCATTTTTAATGAATTAATTTTATTGCATGGCAGACAGCAGCGAGATCATACAGGCCATACGGCAAGTATGCGATGAGAAAAATATTTCCATCGACTCGGTCATCAATACCATCGAGGCGGCTCTCGCAGCCGCGTTCCGCAGGGATTTTGGCGATAAGAGCCAGAATGTCGTTGTTGAGTTTGACGCGGAAACCGGCAGCTCCAAGGTCTATGACGTGAAGACCGTGGTTCCTGAGGTTGATCTGGAGAAACAGGAAGAGGAGTGGGAAGCGCAGAAGGCCCGCAGAGAAGCAGGCGAGGAAATACCGGAAGCGGAGGAATTGAAGCGCTTCAATCCGAAGACAGAGATCATGCTTCCGGAAGCGAAGAAGATCAAAAAGACCGTGGAAGCAGGCGACCAGATAAAGACGCGGCTGACCGTGCCCACGGAATACGGACGCATGGCTGCGCAAACGGCCAAGCAGGTCATTATTCAACGTCTGCGTGAAGCGGAGCGCGAGAATATTTATAATGAGTACAAGGGCAAGGAAGGCGAGATCATTACCGCGGTCGTACAGCGATTCGAAGGCAGTATGCTCTTGCTTGATGTCGGGCAAGCGACCGCGGTCATGCCGCCTGACCATCAGGTGCGGCGCGAACGATATGAACCGGGCCGGCGCATTAAGGTGCTCCTTACTTCGGTGGATATGAGCGCGAAAGGCCCGCAGATCATCGTGTCCCGCGCGGCGGATCGATTCGTCGCGAAGTTGTTCGAGCACGAAGTGCCTGAGGTGAATTCCGGCCTCGTGGTCATCAAAGCAATCGCGCGTGAAGCGGGCGAGCGCTCCAAGGTTGCGGTCGCAAGCGAGGAGACGAACATTGATCCGGTGGGATCCTGCGTCGGGCAGCGCGGTACGCGCGTGCAGACCGTGATCCAGGAACTTGGCGGTGAAAAGATAGATATCGTGGAGTGGAGCGACGATGTCGAGGAGCTTATCGAAAATGCGATCGCTCCGGCAAAGGTTCTGAGCGTTACCGTCAGTCAGGAGAATAAACAGGCGATCGTGAAGGTAAAAGAAGATCAGCTGTCGCTGGCTATCGGGCGGGGAGGCCAGAATGTGCGCCTTGCTTCGAAACTGGTGGGACTCCGGATCGATATCGCCAAAGAAGACGGTACGATCCAGGCGGAAGAACAGGCAGAAAAACCAGCGGCCACCGAAGAAAAGACAGAATCCGCCGCGATCGAATCGGCACGGGAAGAAACAAGGCCAGAGTCTCCATCTGACGAGGCTGGTTCATAATGTAATTATGAATACGATCGTATGACCACGTTGTTTTTGCTGCTTTCACTCGCGGCTGCGGCCATTGCCCTCATCTACGGGTTATTTTTGGCGCAGCGCATTTTCAAAAAGCCCGCTGGTGACGCGAAGATGCAGGAGATCGCTGCGGCGATCCAAACGGGAGCCACGGCGTATCTTACGCGTCAGTATAAGACGATCGGTTATCTTGCTGTTCCGCTCGTCCTTATCCTTGGTTTTGCCATCGGCTGGGCGACTGCGCTGAGTTTTGCGGTCGGCGCGCTGTTATCCGCTGTCGCGGGCATTGTGGGTATGAATGTATCGGTGCGCGCGAATGTGCGGACCGCTGAAGCCGCGAAGACTGGTCTCAAAGAAGCGCTTGATATCGCCATCAAAGGCGGTGCCGTGACGGGCATGCTGGTGGTGGGGCTGGCCTTGCTTGGCGTTGCCGGTTTGTATTTTATTAATCCTCATTTTTTCACTCCGCAGGCGTTGGTGGGTCTTTCGTTCGGCGGAAGTTTAATTTCAGTTTTCGCCCGGCTTGGCGGTGGAATATTCACAAAAGCAGCTGATGTGGGGGCTGATCTGGTCGGCAAGGTGGAATCGAATATTCCCGAAGACGATCCGAGAAACCCGGCCGTCATCGCCGACAACGTCGGTGATAATGTCGGGGATTGCGCGGGCATGGCAGCTGATCTGTTCGAAACGTACGCGGTCACGTCGGTCGCGGCGATGCTGCTTGCCTTCTTGACCTTCAAAGACAATGAGAATGCGGTCATCTACCCGCTTGTCATAGGCGGCGTCGCGATTGTCGCGTCAATCATCGGTTTGTTCTTCGTGCGTCTGGGCGCCAAGAAGAACATCATGGGAGCTTTGTACAAGGGCCTGATCGCTGCAGGCATTTTAGCCGCAGCCGGATTGTATCCGCTTACCAAATATCTGATGGGCGATCTCAAAACCATCAGCTCGGACAAGATTTATTATGCTGCATTGGTGGGATTCGGCGTGACCGCACTCATGGTCATCATCACCGAGTACTACACCTCCACGAAATATAAGCCGGTGCGCACGGTTGCCAAAGCGGCGACCACAGGTCACGGCACGAACGTCATCGCGGGCTTAGCGCTCAGCATGAAAGCGACTGCCTTGCCTGCGATCGTGATCTGTCTCGGTATTTTTTTGAGCTATGGTTTTGCGGGTGTCTATGGCGTTGCGGTTGCTGCAATGAGTATGTTGTCTCTTGCCGGCGTGATCGTTGCCATTGACGCGTACGGCCCCATCACGGATAACGCCGGAGGCATTGCTGAGATGAGCGGTATGGACCAGCGGGTGCGTGACGAAGTGACCGATCCGCTTGATGCGGTCGGCAACACGACCAAGGCGGTTACGAAAGGATACGCAATCGCATCGGCAGGACTTGCGGCTCTGGTTCTGTTCTCGAGCTACATTGCTGAACTGGAAAGCTCAGGAGCGTCCGTAACGTTCTTGTTGAAAGATCATTTGGTGCTTATCGGATTGTTCATCGGAGGCGTCTTGCCATTCTTGTTCAGCGCCTCTGCCATGGAAGCGGTCGGTAAAGTTGCGGGCCTGGTCGTGGAAGATGTGCGCAAGCAATTCCGGGACAGACCCGGCATCATGCAGGGAACTGAAAAACCGGATTATTCGAGGACCGTGGACATTGTCACCAGGGGTGCCATCAGGCAGATGATCGTGCCTGCGTTGCTTCCGGTACTGATACCTCTTGTGATCGCGCTGCTGTTCGCATGGACAGCCGGTGGCAAGAACGCAACGGCGGTGGTGCTGGGAGGCGTGCTTATCGGCAGCATCGTGACCGGTTTGTTCCTGGCTATCGCCATGACGTCGGGCGGCGGAGCCTGGGACAACGCAAAAAAGTATATTGAGCAGGGAAACTACGGCGGCAAAGGCAGTGATGCGCACAAGGCCGCCGTAACCGGCGATACGGTCGGCGATCCGTACAAGGACACGGCAGGGCCGGCGATCAATCCGATGATCAAGATCCTCAATATCGTCGCACTGCTTCTTATCTATATTCTTTTTCGCTAGATGCAGATTACCCGCGAAGAACTCGACCGCGGTCGGGTCAAGTTAACCATCGAGATTCCCGTTACCGACATGGAGCCTTTTTTGGAGCGCGCCGCTGAACGCTTGTCGCACTCGAAGCCAATCGCAGGATTCCGGCCGGGTCGTGCGCCGCGGGCTGTCGTTCAGAAACAATTCGGCGATACAGCGCTGTATGAGCAGGCCATAGACGATGTCGTCGCGCGAACATTGTGGGCTGCTCTGAAAGAGCAGCAGATCGATTCGGTCGGCAGGCCTGAAATAGCCGTTGTGAAACTCGCTCCGGGTAATCCGGTGGTCTATACCGCCACCATATCCATTATGCCGGTCGTGACATTGAACGATTGGCAAAGCATCCGTGTTACCCCTGAACCGGTGGTCGTAACCGATACGGATATTGATAAGGTCATCGAAGACATACGGAACATGCAGGCAACCGAGACATTGGTACTGCGCGAGATACGCAATGGGGACAAGGCAGAGGTCAATTTCACCGTGATGCGTGACGGTGTGGTCATCGAGGGGGGCACCGGGAAGAAATTCCAGGTCATTGTCGGTTCACAGCAGATGATCCCGGGATTCGAAAGTGCGCTGCTTGGCCTCAAAGTCAATGACACGAAAGAATTTACCCTGACCTTCCCGAAGCCGTACGCTCAGGAATCGCTCGCCGGCACGGACGCGCAGTTTTCCGTTGCAGTACTTGCGGTATATGAGCGCGCGCTTCCGGACAAGAATGACGAATGGGCGATGCGGGTTGTCGGCAAGCCGTATAGTGAGTTACGCGCGATGATACGGGGGAATCTTGCGGGCGAGAAAAAAGAACAAGCCTCCCGCCACGATGAAAACACGGTTATCGAACGCGTCATTGAACGCGCGACGTTTTCTTCACTCCCCGAAAATATGCTTCACGCAGAAGTCGAGAAAATGCTTCTTGAGCTTGAAAATGACGTGCAGCATCGGGGCATGGAGTGGGAAAAATATCTGAAGAGCATCAAGCGAACCAAAGAGGAGTTGAGCTCGGAATTTCGTCCGCAGGCCGAAGTGCGCGTCAAAGGAGCTCTGGTGCTGCGCAGGTTGGCTGATGAACTTTCGCTCGCAGCCAGTGCGGCAGAGATAGAGGAGGAAATTCAGAAACAGCGGGACGCGTATGCGGGCAACCCGGAGGCGCTGCGGCGGATAGCGAACGAGGATTTCAAACGATACGTCAGCATCAGCATTGCGAATCGGAAGGTGATGGAGGAGTTGATGAAGCGTTTGGTACAAAAAAACACCACTACATGAGATGTTGTATCGGTGTGGTGCCCGGGGTGGGGATCGAACCCACACGTCCTTACGGACATCAGATTTTAAGTCTGACCTGGCTACCAGTTACAGCACCCGGGCGTAAGACGTTACCGTAATTTAGCACTAACGCTTTATCTTGTAAACAAAGCAAGACAGATCGAGTTTTTCTGGGCAACGCCAAAGATCCTGGGTAGTATGTATATTTAATTATTCGATGCGCGGCAAGCTTCCCAAACTTTAAGATATATAAGTCATTCCGCTTGCCTTGAGAATGAACACAGTGTAAACGACCGCGTACATTGTAGTAGCGCTCCATTTCTGCATGTAACCATCGAATGAAATGAGGAGCAGCTGAAACGATTTTTAACGACCACTGCACATGTTTATTACTCGGGTGAATCCACGACATGATACTTCCATCTCCATCAATGACGCCTCGAATAAAGTCAACGGTATATACAGTATCTATAGCGATTCGTCGCATGGTGAGCGACTTATGAGGGTGGAGCCCTATTGTGAGTAGATAACGATAGAACGTAACGTCAGAAATATGTATATAAAAATATTTCTTCTCGGTGGAATTGCCACGGCTTTTTCGTCCAATAGATGAAGTAATGTGCAATGAACGTTTTAGAAGATGTAGACATAATACATACCGCTTTTCTTTAGCCCTGAAGTAGATACTGCGTATCACTTCAGGACATGAAGCAGATCTCAATCTTTTTTACCTCTTCATGGCTGCGCCATGAAGTGATTGAACGAAGTGAGATCTACTTCATGGAGCGGGAGACCCGCCCAAATTTTCAGCATTACTGTTTCAAGGTGTTTATAAGAAGTTTTTTAATATAATTTCTTCCCCAGCCAGTCTTGAAATATCGTTCGCGGGCTCGCGCATCATCTTCATTCATATATGCCTCATAATACAGTACTCTAACTGGCAAGCGCAATTTCGTCGCAAACACTTTACCTTCTTGATGTTTATTGAGACGTTGCTTTAGATTATTTGTATAGCCGTAGTAGAGATGATTATCCTTATTGCTTTTCAATATGTATACATAGTGCATGTCCTTTTGCTGAAAATTTGGAGCGGGAGACGGGGATCGAACCCGCGGCCTCTTCCTTGGCAAGGAAGCGTTCTACCGCTGAACTAC